>NZ_JAKKSG010000061.1:0-575 GCF_025653545.1 Shewanella sp. SW1
GCTTAACCTTCGGGGGGGCGCTCACCACTTTGTGGTTCATGACTGGGGTGAAGTCGTAACAAGGTAGCCCTAGGGGAACCTGGGGCTGGATCACCTCCTTACCTATACGACTAACTTAATGTTTGTTGAGTGTTCACACAGATTTGCTTGATAGAAGAAAGAGTAAAAGATGGGTCTGTAGCTCAGCTGGTTAGAGCGCACCCCTGATAAGGGTGAGGTCGGTGGTTCAAGTCCACTCTGACCCACCAAATCTTCGTTCTCCTTTGTTAAATTAACACTCGTTTAGTGAACTAAACGTCGCGTTAATTTGCCGCGGATAACTCGATTTGGCAAACCAATCCTTTTAGAGGTTTGGAACATCTTACTTACTCGCACTGCATGTAAATGGGGCTATAGCTCAGCTGGGAGAGCGCCTGCCTTGCACGCAGGAGGTCTGCGGTTCGATCCCGCATAGCTCCACCATTTACACCTTATTCTGACTTTATTGCAAAGTAATAAGGCATATGCACTATGGATAGAGATGCCAAAGATAAACTTAAAAATTATCTTTGGCTTTTTTAAGCCCGCTCTTTAAC
>NZ_JAKKSG010000062.1:0-574 GCF_025653545.1 Shewanella sp. SW1
GCTTAACCTTCGGGGGGGCGCTCACCACTTTGTGGTTCATGACTGGGGTGAAGTCGTAACAAGGTAGCCCTAGGGGAACCTGGGGCTGGATCACCTCCTTACCTATACGACTAACTTAATGTTTGTTGAGTGTTCACACAGATTTGCTTGATAGAAGAAAGAGTAAAAGATGGGTCTGTAGCTCAGCTGGTTAGAGCGCACCCCTGATAAGGGTGAGGTCGGTGGTTCAAGTCCACTCTGACCCACCAATCCTTCCTTCTCAGCGTTGGAAAGTGACTCGTTTAGTGAACTAAACGTCGCCACTGTCCGCCTTGATAAGAAATGATTGGCAAACCAATCCTTTTAGAGGTTTGGAACATCTTACTTACTCGCACTGCATGTAAATGGGGCTATAGCTCAGCTGGGAGAGCGCCTGCCTTGCACGCAGGAGGTCTGCGGTTCGATCCCGCATAGCTCCACCATTTACACCTTATTCTGACTTTATTGCAAAGTAATAAGGCATATGCACTATGGATAGAGATGCCAAAGATAAACTTAAAAATTATCTTTGGCTTTTTTAAGCCCGCTCTTTAAC
>NZ_JAKKSG010000063.1:0-570 GCF_025653545.1 Shewanella sp. SW1
GCTTATGCTGCTGGGTTCCCCCATTCGGACATCGTTAGCTCAAATGCTTGTTACTAGCTCGCCAACGCTTTTCGCAAGTTACTACGTCCTTCATCGCCTCTGACTGCCAAGGCATCCACCGTATACGCTTAGTCGCTTAACCATACAACCCAAATGAGTTTCACTCACCTGCGCCGCATTGCGACCAGCTTGGTTTTACTTGTCTCACTTCTGACCAAAGAAGTGGACGCGCCTTAGACGTAAACTATCAATAAAGAATAATTTACTATTGAATATTCAAGACACTTAATAAAGTGTTTGAGAACTCATGTTCAATGCTTGCGCATTAAACGTTTTGTAATTAATCACATGACAGACTCATGCAATTAAATACTATCAGCTTTCCAAATTGTTAAAGAACAATGCGTACCGGCTAGCGGCGCATTTAGCTCTGACTTCCCCGAAGAGAAGCTAAACAAGCAATCTGTGTGAACACTCAACAAACATTAAGTTAGTCGTATAGGTAAGGAGGTGATCCAGCCCCAGGTTCCCCTAGGGCTACCTTGTTACGACTTCACCCCAGTCATGAAC
>NZ_JAKKSG010000064.1:0-559 GCF_025653545.1 Shewanella sp. SW1
ATCGTAGCAAGAAGTTGTAAAAACTCCTTGACGCGAAACGGGAAATGCGTAAAATACGCAGCCCTAGCCAACTGGAAGCGTTCGACGCTCAGTGTGGTACTCACCTTCTCTTACGAGGTTGAGTTGCTCTTTAACAAGATAAAACAAGAAATCTGTGTGGACACTCACAGGTGTTGAGTTAATCGAAACTGCTTAGCCTTCGGGTTGGCAGTCAAAAATTTAAATCAATGTAACAATGAGTGTTCATAGTAATATGTACAGTTTGTTTCTTTAGCTAGAAACAAAAAATCAGAATTCATTGAGCCGCTGAAGTCGCAAGACGGAAGCAACAAAACTTTAATTGAAGAGTTTGATCATGGCTCAGATTGAACGCTGGCGGCAGGCCTAACACATGCAAGTCGAGCGGCAGCACAAGGGAGTTTACTTCTGAGGTGGCGAGCGGCGGACGGGTGAGTAATGCCTAGGGATCTGCCCAGTCGAGGGGGATAACAGTTGGAAACGACTGCTAATACCGCATACGCCCTACGGGGGAAAGGAGGGGACCTTCGGGCCTTCCGCG
>NZ_JAKKSG010000065.1:0-541 GCF_025653545.1 Shewanella sp. SW1
CGCAAGTTACTACGTCCTTCATCGCCTCTGACTGCCAAGGCATCCACCGTATACGCTTAGTCGCTTAACCATACAACCCAAATGAGTTTCACTCACCTGCGCCGCATTGCGACCAGCTTGGTTTTACTTGTCTCACTTCTGACCAAAGAAGTGGACGCGCCTTAGACGTAAACTATCCAATAAAGAATAATTTACTATTGAATATTCAAGACACTTAATAAAGTGTTTGAGAACTCATGTTCAATGCTTGCGCATTAAACGTTTTGTAATTAATCACATGACAGACTCATGCAATTAAATACTATCAGCTTTCCAAATTGTTAAAGAGCGGGCTTAAAAAAGCCAAAGATAATTTTTAAGTTTATCTTTGGCATCTCTATCCATAGTGCATATGCCTTATTACTTTGCAATAAAGTCAGAATAAGGTGTAAATGGTGGAGCTATGCGGGATCGAACCGCAGACCTCCTGCGTGCAAGGCAGGCGCTCTCCCAGCTGAGCTATAGCCCCATTTACATGCAGTGCGAGTAAGTAAGATGTTCC
>NZ_JAKKSG010000066.1:0-536 GCF_025653545.1 Shewanella sp. SW1
AGCCGCCTGAAATACCGTCAGCGGCTGTGGAAATATCAAATCACCCAGAGCATGAGCCGTCGCGGTAACTGCTGGGATAATGCGCCAATGGAGCGGTTTTTCAGAAGTTTAAAAACGGAATGGCTCCCGACACAAGGCTACAAGAGTTTTAGCGAAGCTAAACAAGATGTGACCGATTACATCATTGGTTATTACTGTGAAGTCAGGCCACATCATTACAATGCAGGATTGAGCCCAAATGAATCAGAGCGAAGATTTTGGGAAGATTCTAAAGCTGTGGCCAAATTTAGTTGACCATATATGGACGCCTCAGCTTTTACAACACTTTTGAATGATTGGTTCACTACCATATATTCGGCGTCTAAATAGGCTTTTTACCCGCGCCATGATGTAAATCCGAAACCTATTACCTTATCACTACATCGGCATTTAATGCCTTGGTCAAGTCAGGCTCTAATAGGTACGGTTGACCGTTTATTCATCAGTGCATGTAAACTTTTACGTGATGCTTAACGTCTTACGCAAACGCTTTATTA
>NZ_JAKKSG010000008.1:0-196483 GCF_025653545.1 Shewanella sp. SW1
GAACTCAGAAGTGAAACGCAAACGCGCCGATGGTAGTGTGGGGTCTCCCCATGTGAGAGTAGGTCATCGCCAAGCGCCTAATTTAGGTTAACGTGTAGACGTTAAGCTAAAGGAGCGGTAGTTCAGTTGGTTAGAATACCGGCCTGTCACGCCGGGGGTCGCGGGTTCGAGTCCCGTCCGCTCCGCCAACATTAAGAGATAAGCCTCATCGAAAGATGAGGCTTTTTTCGTTATGGCGTCGCGGATAATTCGTGTCAGTGACGCTAATGCTTCGGGCTCGAAGCATGTGGTTATCCTCATACTCGGCCATCATGTAGATGACATCCTTATCAGAATATGAAGCTTTCGCTTCAATGTTAAAAATCAAAACCTACTTTTTTGCCGATCTTTATTCCACTTTATCGATATTGTTTCTTTCACGTTCTGAAAACCTCCTGTGCGCGACTTGGCAGTATTGACCTGTGACACTGATCTCGGACAAATTAAACGGTATAATGCCTTATGTCTTTCATGAGTAACGAAAATGAATTGTCGTCTTGGGTGTGGTGCTTGTTGTATTGCGCCTTCAATAAGCAGCAGTATTCCCGGTATGCCAAAGGGTAAGGCGGCGGGTGAGCGTTGTGTGCAATTGAGCGATGCCAATTTATGTTTGATTTTCGGCTCGCCCGATCGTCCTGCGGTTTGTAGTGATTTCGATGCATCTGAAGATGTTTGTGGTCATTCGAACGAAGAGGCGCTTTGGTTGATTACCCAACTCGAATCTCAGACCTCTCATTAAGTTTATCGCTGACAGGTGAAATATGCAGTTAACTCGTTATACCGATTTTGGCGTTCGTACCCTGATGTATTTAGCGGTTCAGCCAGATAGAACAACTTTATTTAGGATTGCTGAAATTACGCAGGTGTTTGATCTGTCACCAAATCATGTTTCTAAGATAGTGCATCATTTAGGCAAGATGGGTTACCTTGAAACCATCCGCGGTAAGATGGGCGGTTTCCGTTTGGGTAAGCCTGCGAGTGAGATTAACCTAGGCCAGTTAGTTCGAGTATTAGAAAACTCACTCGCACCGATTGATTGCAGCAAACCTTACTGCCGATTTACACCAGCCTGTAAGCTTAAAGGCGTGTTAGCCCAGGCTGTTGAAGCTTATTTGAATGTGCTGGATCAATATACTTTGCTGGATATTGTGAGTAACCGTGATGAGTTAGTTGCCTTGCTGCCAGACTTTTCTATTTCAGTACTGCAACTGGATTAGTACCACTTTTAAGTGCAATACCGATGGGGAGCAAACTCGATGCTGGCACTAGATCAATCCCCTCGGTTTTAAGTCTGTGTAGGTTAGCCTCTAAGAAGCGCATAGTTTCTGGATAGGGATGGGCAATCGCCACCAAGCTACCTTGGGTATGTGCCTGACTTATCATTAAGTTAAATTGTCTCTCGAGTGCATTGGCACTGGTATCATTGTCTAGAAACAGTTGGCGTTTTAGTAAAGGAATGCCTAGCTTATCTGCGTTATCCCCTGCCTTAGTGAATCGTGTTGTCATACTATCGACAAAATATAGCTGCTTTTGTTTGAGTGTTTCCATGACCCATAGCATGGGATCGTCCAGTTGAGTTAATAGACTCCCCATGTGGTTATTGGCACCTTTGGCAAAGGGAACGCTGTTAATCGCATCAATAACACTGGTGCGAATTTGTGCCTCAGTCATCGTATTGGTTAACCCCCCCAGCCCTAATGTCTTACCATTAAGCGCCTGCATGGGAAGATGTAGCATAATTTCGTGGCCTTTTTGGTGTCCTGCGTTAGCGAGTTCTTTGCCAAGTGGGGTATGGGGTAATACAGCGAGTGTTACTGTATTGGGCAGTGCCAGTACGGCTTTATCTGTATGACGATAACCTATGTCATCAATAATGAGTGCAAGCTGGGCAGCATAGCTTTGAGAAATGCTTAGGGCCAATAGGGCCAAGGAATAAAGTAAGCGCACAATTTCTTCTTATTCGTCATGGTGCTGTATCCATGCAATGGCAGAGGTCACTTGATGATCTTGGGCCAGTGATGCATGGGCTGATAGGGCGTCGATTATAGCTAAATTACCAACGCTGGGACCAGTTTCGGCGGCAATTTTTATGTCAGGGATGATCCCTATGTTATGAATGTTTTCACCTCTAGGAGTATTGTACTGGGCAATTGTGAGTTTAATCGCGTTACCATCTTCTAAGATGGGGATCAGGCTTTGTACAGTACCTTTGCCAAAACTGGTCTCACCTAAGAGTTTGGCACGACCATTTTCTTGTAATGCGGCGGCGAGAACTTCGGATGCAGAGGCCGAACCTTTGTTGATTAACACTAGCATAGGCACGTTAGTCAGCATGGTTTGCGGTGAGGCATAGTAGTCAGAGTTGGCGTCGAAGAAGCGGCCAGAAGTTGAGACTATGCGTCCTTTAGCGAGAAAGAGATCCGCAATTTTAACCGCTTGGTCGAGCAGGCCGCCGGGATTATTACGTAAATCTAAGATGAGTCCGGCGAGCGGTTTGTTTTGCCATTGGCTGAGCGAGCGCACCATATCTTCGGTCGAGTTTTCTTGGAAGTTGCTTAATCTGACATAGCCAATATTGCCATCAAGCAGTTGAGTGCTGACCGACTCTATAGTGATATTGCTTGGCTTGAGTGACACTTTAAAGGTGGCATCGTCATTACTGTGTTTTAGCTCTAAGTTAATACTCTGATTATTGAGACTATGTCTTTTTATTTCAGTAAGGATATCGGCTAGATTCGTTTCAGTCGCCAGGGTGTCGTTAAGTTTAATAATAATATCGCCCGCACGTATTCCCGCTTGCTCTGCGGGAGAATGGGCAAAGGGGGCTATGATGCTGATGTGGTCTTTTTGGGCCGCGACTTCGAAACCGAAACCAAAATACTCGCCGCGATTAGAATCTTTAAGATCGAGTAATTCTTGATGATTTAGGAAGCTGGAATAGGGGTCGAGATGTTCAAAAATGCCTTTGATGGCGGCCTGCACTAACTCTTCTTTGGGAACGGTTTTGATATAGTAAGTTTCAACCGTTTCAAGTACATCTTGTAGTAATGGATAGTCAAAGTTGTCGCGGTAGGATTTTGCATTCTCTTGGCTGGAGAGGCTGATGGATAGGCCTAAAGTGAGACCTAATCCAACGCAACTGATATAGCGGATCATGTATTTCATAACGGTCCCCTGTGATAAGGGGACCGTTATGATTAGCGACAGTATTTCGCTGGATCGACGGCTTGCCCTTTATGCCTTATTTCAAAGTATAGGCCAGGCTCGCTCTGTCCACCTGAACGTCCGACTAAAGCAATCGCTTCACCGCTTTTTACCATCTCACCAGGGCTTTTTAGTAGGGTTTGAGCATGACCGTAAAGACTCATATAACCTTTCCCGTGATCGATGACCATGACAAGACCAAAACCGCGTAACCAGTCGGCATAAATGACTTTACCACCTGAAACTGCTCGAATATTTTGCCCTTCTGGTGCAGACAACATAGTGCCTTTCCATACTACTTGACCGGAACGTTGGCTACCAAAGCTAGCACTCACACGACCTTTAGTTGGCCATTTAAGTTTGCCACTTTGTTTACCAAAGCCTTCCATCGAGGGGTTATCTTTCATGGCCCGGAGCGCTTGTTCAACGACGCGCTTTAAGCTGGCCTCTTCAATTTGCAACTGCTCAAGCTCTGCACCCTTAGAATTTAAGGTGCGTTGCAGCTCTTTGATGGTCAGTTGACGCTGATCTTGCTCTTGGCTCAAACGTTTAGCTTGTACTTGTTGTTCGGCCACTAGTTTCGTTAATTGCTTTTGCTTACTCGTTTGCGACACCTTGATCTCATCTAGCTCGGTCAAGGTTTGCTTTAATTCGTTGATCGACTTCATCCGCGCTTTATTGAGGTATTGGTAATAAGCCAACATACGCTCGATAGTGGCGGGACTTTGCTGATTAAGCATCATCTTAGTGTAATCGTGATTACCGGCAAGATAGGCGCTCGACAGCTGTTTCGACAGTGTTTGTTGTTGAGTCACTTTAAGCGTTTCTAACTCATCTTGACGTTGTTTTAGCTCGGCAAGTTTAGTGTCGATTTGCGCTAAGCTATTTTTGGTGCTGTTGACTTTTTTGGCAGCTGACGCAATCGCTTCTTCATCGCTACGCAGCAATGACAGCAGCTTTTCTCTTTGTTTACTGGTGGTTTTTAATGCGCTTTGTTGTTGATTTATTTGCGTTTGGATTGATTTTAACTCGGACTTACGCTTCTCCAAATCAGAAGCGTGTGCCGAGAAAGATAACATCATAAAGCCAGCAATAATGCTGGCTTTAACAAGGAGTCGAGTGCTCACTAGGTAACGGTTACTCTTTTATGTGGATTAAGGGTTTGCCCGTCATCTCAGCTGGAATGGCTTCGCCGATCAAGGTCAGGATGGTTGGTGCAACATCGCTGAGTTTACCACCTTCATCTATGGTCGCATCGCGTCCAACAAAGACGAAAGGCACGAGTTCACTGGTGTGGGCCGTGTGAGCCTGACCTGTGGTTTCGTCGGTCATTTGCTCGGCATTGCCGTGGTCGGCGGTAATAATACATTCTCCGCCCACTTTCGCCAGCGCATCAACCACACGGCCGATACAAGCGTCGACAGCTTCACAAGCCTTAACGGCGGCATCGAAATTACCTGTGTGGCCAACCATGTCACCATTGGGGTAGTTACAGATGATCACGTCGTACTTAGTTGATTCAATTGCTGCGACTAACTTGTCAGTCAGCTCAGCTGAACTCATCTCAGGCTGTAGATCGTAAGTTGCCACTTTAGGCGAGTTGATTAGGATGCGATCTTCTCCCTCGAATGGCTCTTCTTTACCGCCGTTAAAGAAGAAAGTCACATGGGCGTATTTCTCAGTTTCAGAGATACGCAGCTGAGTACGACCTTGTTTCTGCAGCACTTCACCTAAGGTATTCACTAAGTTTTCAGATGGATAAGCGATAGGTGCTGTGATGTCGCCAGCATACTCAGTCAAAGTGACGAAGTACATTTTCGGCATAACAGCGCGTTCGAAACCATCGAAGTCTGGGTGAATAAAGCTACGGGTGATTTGACGGGCACGGTCAGCACGGAAGTTCATAAAAATCAGGGCATCGCCGTCTTTTAAGGTCGCAACTTGACCGTTGGCATCTGTGATCGCCGATGAAGAGACGAATTCGTCGTTCTCGTTACGCTCGTAAGCCGCTTCTAATGCTGTAACGGCATTGTCGTATTGGAATTTTGACTTGCCTTGGGTGATTAAATCGTAGGCTTGCGACACGCGATCCCAACGATTATCCCTGTCCATAGCAAAGTAACGACCAATAATCGATGCGATACGGCCATGGCCTAATGTAGTAAACAGATCATCAAAATGGCTCAAGCTGCCCTTAGCGCTGCGCGGTGGCGTATCGCGTCCGTCGAGGAAAGCGTGCAGATAAACCTGAGTTGCACCGCGCGCAACGGCCATACGGCACATAGCTTCGATATGCTCTTCATGGCTGTGGACGCCGCCGGGGGAAAGCAAGCCCATAATGTGCACAGCTCCGCCAGCTTTGATGGCTGAGTCTACCGCATCACATAGCGCAGGATTTTTTTCAAACTCATGATCTGCAATGGCTTTACTGATACGAGTGAGTTCTTGATAAACCACACGGCCAGAGCCTAAGTTAATATGGCCAACTTCAGAATTTCCCATCTGGCCATCAGGTAAGCCAACATCTAAGCCAGAACCTGAAATCAAACTATGGGGATATTTAGCGTTGAGACGGTCGAGTACCGGAGTCTTGGCGTGGAAAATCGCATTATTATGCGTGTTTTCACGGTAGCCCCAGCCATCGAGGATCAACAACGCGAGCGGACGTTTAGCTGTCGTCATAGTGATACCTTTAAGTTTTATAGAAGCGATAGAAATCTGAAATTGGTCAAATATTACTACGTTAGCGGGGTATGAAAAAGCGCTTTACCCCGATTAAGGTCATCGAATCACTAATTCGCCCGATTCTGTGAGTGGCTTGTGACAAGTACAGAGTCAATTGCACTAAAAGTGCGATCTCGAACTGTGACTAAACTGCTGCATTCTGCCAAGGCAATCGGTATACTCTGTGCCCTTATCGAATTTTCGCCATTTATGCGGGCAATCATCATGCAAGAATATATCGAATTTTTTAAAGCTCACTCAATGCTCAGTCTGGCTTGGGTGGGATTATTTGTTGTGCTTGTCGCGAGTATCATCAAATCGAGCATGTCAAAAATCAAAAGTATTTCTCATCAAGAATTAACGATTATGGTGAATAGACAGGATGCTAAAGTGGTTGATGTGCGCTCGAATGACGAGTTCCGCAAGGGCCATATTGTTGATGCACTTAACGTTACGCTCGCCGATATTAAAAATAATCAGATCTCAGCCCTTGAAAAGTATAAAGCCAGTCCCATTATATTGGTATGCAATGCTGGCATGACCTCGTCTCAAGCCGCTCAGCTTTTGAGTAAGCAAGGTTTTGAAAACCTGTACAACTTGAAAGGTGGTATGGGTGAATGGCAGGCAGCAAATATGCCTGTTTCAAAAAGCAAAAGATAAGTTGTCGGCGGCAGTTATGATTTAAGCTGCACTCAATCCAGTGGATAGTGCAGTAATAAAGTCATCATTGTTTGGCATACTGATCCTACGGTCGCTAAGGGCTTAATGTAAGTTTTTAGACTGGTTCGATCGATACCCGAATATGGGTACAAGTTGGGATGATACCGAGATCTGATATAGGCCTTGAGTAACATAAGCCCCGAGCCAATTTACGTTCATATAGTAATTGGCTTTCAAATAATAATTGGCTTTCAACGAAAAGCCGATACAACATTGATAGGATAGGTAGGAAATTATGGCTGAAGTAGCAAACAACGAACAACAAGCCCCACAATTCAACATCCAACGTGTTTACACTAAAGATGTGTCTTTCGAAACGCCTAACAGCCCAGCGGTATTCCAAAAAGAATGGAACCCAGAAGTTAAGTTAGATTTAGACACGCGCAGCGCTAAATTAGCTGATGATGTGTATGAAGTTGTCCTGTCTTTAACTGTGACTGCACAAAACGGTGGCGATACCGCTTTCCTATGTGAAGTTCAACAAGCCGGTATCTTCTCTATCACTGGTCTGACTGAGCCACAACTGGCCCATTCATTAGGTGCATACTGCCCTAACATCCTATTCCCATATGCTCGCGAAACCGTGGGCAGCTTAGTTGGTCGTGGTACTTTCCCACAACTGAACTTAGCACCTGTTAACTTCGATGCGCTGTTTGCCCAATACGTGCAACAACGTCAAGCTGCTGCGACTGCACCAGCTGCCGAAGAAGCTAACGCTTAATTACATGAAAAACTCTGCCGATATCACGGTATTAGGGGCGGGCTCTTATGGCTCCGCCCTTGCCATTTCTTTAGCCAGCAACGGTCATAAGACCTTGTTATGGGGACACGATCCTGTCCACATGCAAACGCTCGCTCAAGACAAGTGCAACCAAGCTTTTTTGCCTGGTATTGCGTTTCCTGATTGTTTACAGATCGAAGCCGATTTAGCTAAAGCCTTAGCCGCCAGCAACAATGTGTTAGTGGTCGTGCCAAGCCATGTGTTTGGTACTGTGCTTGAGCAAGCTAAACCGTTACTCCGTAGCGATGCGCGCATCGTATGGGCAACGAAAGGGCTCGAGCCTGAAACCGGACGTTTGCTGCAAGATGTGGCCCGTGATGTGTTAGGTGAGCAATATCCGCTGGCGGTGTTATCTGGGCCGACCTTCGCGAAAGAACTCGCCATGGGTTTACCTACGGCCATTTCGGTCGCGGGCACTTGTCCTACGTTCACTAACGATCTCGTCGAGCTGTTACATAGCCCTAAACGTTTGCGGGTTTACGCCAATGACGACTTTACCGGACTGCAACTGGGCGGCGCGGTAAAGAACGTGATCGCGATTGGCGCGGGCATGTCCGACGGTATCGGCTTTGGTGCCAATGCCAGAACAGCCTTGATTACCCGTGGTTTAGTCGAATTGACGCGTTTAGGCGAAGCCTTAGGTGCCAATGCAGCCACCTTTATGGGCATGGCGGGGTTAGGCGACTTAGTGTTGACCTGTACCGACAACCAATCCCGTAACCGTCGTTTCGGTTTAGCCTTAGGTAAAGGCTGTGATGTGATGACAGCACAGGCTGAAATTGGCCAAGTGGTTGAAGGTTATCGCAATACCAAAGAAGTGTTTACGCTTGCGAAACGCCTCGGGGTTGAAATGCCAATCACTGAGCAGATTTACCAAGTCTTGTATCAAGGCAAAGCGCCGGTCGATGCTGCGAAAGAATTGCTCAGCAGAGAAAAGAAATCAGAAACGCCGACGCAATAAACCGCGAGCCGTGATGATGCTGTAATGCCGAATAAAGGAAAGGGTGCTAAAATAGCGCCCTTTTTTGTGCCCGGACTTCTGGTGTGCAAGATGTATCCCCGGTCGCCAAGGCCCTTGATGTTCCCGACATCAGACGAGCATTTCCTCCATCCCTGGAGGTCAGGTGGTGAAAGAGGGGATTTGTGTCTAGCGTTTGAGCTTATCTTTGCTCCGTTTCGCGGTTGCTGACTTGCTTGCTAAAGGTTAGCTAGTCAGCAAACTGCCTGTTGGCAGTCAATACCAATCAATTTATCTGTGTGGAGTAAGAGCGTGAAACATCATGATGTCATTATTATCGGAGCCGGCGCCGCGGGATTGATGTGTGCAGCGACCGCAGGTTACCGAGGCCGTGATGTACTCGTACTCGACAATGCCAAGCAAGCTGGGCGTAAAATCCTCATCAGCGGCGGCGGGCGTTGTAACTTCACCAACCTTAAAGTCGAGCCCGCTAACTTTCTCTGTGGTAATCCCCACTTTGTTAAGTCGGCACTCGCGCGTTATCCGTCGCAGCAGTTTATTGAACTGGTCGAGCGCCACGGCATTGAATACCACGAACGCGATCACGGCCAATTGTTCTGCAATGACTCGGCCAAAGAGATAGTCACTATGCTATTGACCGAGTGTGAATGGGCAGGCGTGACGATTAAGTTGCGCAGCGATATTCTGGCCGTTAAAAAGACCGAGGCAGGGCGCTTTGAGCTCAACACTTCTAACGGCGAACTGAGCTGCGACTCACTGGTTATCGCCACGGGCGGCTTATCCATGCCTAAACTCGGCGCTACGCCTTACGGTTATCAACTGGCCGAGCAGTTTGGCCTTAAAGTATTGCCAACTCACGCGGGTCTAGTGCCGTTTACCTGGCACAGTGAAGATAAAATTCGTTTCGAACCTCTGTCAGGCATTGCCGTACCGAGCCGCATTACCGCTAAAGATGGCACTGCGTTCAGCGAAGCGCTGTTATTCACTCACCGCGGCTTATCTGGCCCTGCTATTTTGCAGATTTCCAACTATTGGAAGGCGGGCGAAACCATAGAAATCGATCTCTTGCCGAATATGGATTTGGCGCAATTGCTAGAGCAACAGCTCGCCACGCATCCTAAACAGAGTTTGCGTAATACCTTAAGCCAATGGTTGCCTAAACGGCTGGTTGAAGTGCTATTCGATGAAGCCCTGTTGAATAAAGCGTTAAATCAGCTAGTGCACGCCGAGCGCGCAAAACTGGTGGATGATCTCCACCGCTGGACAGTATTGATGAACGGTACTGAAGGCTACCGCACCGCCGAAGTGACCTTAGGTGGTATTGATAGTAATGAGCTATCATCCAAAACCATGGAAGCCAGCAAAGTCGCAGGGCTCTACTTTATTGGTGAAGTCATGGACGTAAGTGGTTGGTTAGGCGGGTTTAATTTTCAATGGGCCTGGGCATCCGGCGTCGCCGCAGGGCAAGCTGTATAGTTTAAGTAGGGAATTAGAACGAAGACAAAGTAGATTTACTTAGTTGTAATTCCGCCTATTGATGTTAGAGATATAAACCTACTTATACTAAAAGTCGATTCCTAACGTACAATTAGTCCGCCGTGGTATACCCCTGCTTTGGTGAATTAGGCTTATGAGGAAACGCCATTTTTAGCAACCCTTCTGAAATCATAGGCTTCAAGTAATTTTGTCGTAAGCTCTGAGGCTTACGATCTAATATCATTTCCAAAACAGAAACAGAGATGTAATGTTCTTGGCAGAGGCCAGAAATCAGTGACTTCATCGTAACTGTATCTAATCGACGCTGTTCTCTTGCAGGAGCAGCTAAAGCGTTAAGTTCTTGTCGAAATGATTTGCTTAGCACATCAAGGCTATCGACAAATGGTTTGTCAATTAAAGAACTGATAAACCTGCCTTTATCATCTCTAGTTTCGTTCGAATCAATAGCATTACTGTTGTTATGCGTTAAGTTACCAATGCTATGCGTTAAGCTTCTGGCGTTATGCGTTAAGTTATTTATAGGAGTTAACGCATTAGAGAAAACTTCCTCTGGGGATGGCAACTCCATTCCTGGTAAGCTGTATGACTTATCTCTTTTCTTTCCACTTGCGACAAGAAAGCCCTTATCGACTAGTCTAGGTAAAGCCAGCGTAACATCACGAGAATGCTTGCTGGTTAGCTGACAAGCTCGTTCGTGGTTTACCCAGCCTTCAATTGCTGCGGTTACAACAATCATCTGCTCAAGTTCGTTGAGTGAATAAAAGGTGGTGTTGCCAAACTTAACCGCTAACAACTGAGTTACTTCTTCTGGAATAAGGCTTGCGGTCGATAACTCTAAGAGAGTTTGCTCTGACGGTTCATATTTTTCGTACAACTTCGGGGTTCGCCACTTTGCCCATTCCCATCCACTATATATTTTGGGAATTCCTGAACCAGCACGCTCTCCCGCACCAATCATCAGAAACATTTGATGCATCCTGCGGTTTCTACAATCGCTTTCACCACCTTTTACTGCTATTTCTGGGGGGACACGCATCAACCCTGGGTTGCGAAAACCAAATAAATCAGGTCGCTTTACGATAAGGATGGAGCTTCGTCCTGTGTAATCTGCATGAACAAGCGTATTCACTAATGCTTCACGAATAGCTTCGTGGGCTTTTGAATCATCCAAGCGAATACCATTTTGAAGTTCAAATGGTACTTTTAAGTCCGTGACCAATTTCCGGTATGTACGACGATAGAAATCAAACACGTTTCCAGACCAAGATCCATCGGGGTACAGGCGGTCCACCCAACGCTCAACACTGGCTTCATCTCGTTCGCGATAGTCAACAAAATAATTCGGAACAGCGTCTTGAATGGCATCCCAAGTACCAAACATCAATACTCCAGCTAACGTTATACCTTCAACGTTCGTCTGACGATCTTTTCTCCATCCACCTAGCTTTTTAAACAGTTCAAAAAGGTCTAATTCCAGCCAAGGATGTTGTGGTTTAGCAACTGAAAATAAGTTCTTGTATGCTTTGAGGCTGTCCATGTCGATATCAGAGAAGTCAAAACCAGTGAGAATTTTATCATCTCGGCTATCTTCTACCTGCTCTGCCATCATACGCTTAACCTGTTCTTCACTACAGCGGTGATCACCTTCGTGTAGACGAGTGTAAGTCTCCTTCATAGGCTGATTTTTCAGATAAATAGGCTTTTGGTCACGACGAGCTGTTGGAATTTCTATAACTAGTAGTGATTTTCCTTCAATGTTCACCGTTTGAACACTATCATTTGTCAGTAAGTTTATGTTTACTTTGGCATTATTCCCTGCGATATCAAACAATTGTTTGTGAACAATCTCTATATCTTCAATCCCAGCTAATGTCAGTTGTCCTTTTTTCTCACGCACACCGAGAACAACATAGCCACCACGAGAATTGGCCATTGCGCTGTAAGTTGGCCAAAAATCATCAGGTAATTTACCTTTACCATCTTGTCCTTGAGCCAATTTAAATTCCAACTCCGCTGACTCTGATAAGGCTTGAAGGTCGACTAAATCCTGTATTTGAAACATATCTATCGCTTACCACCCGACTTTTTAGTTAATAAACATACTTATTAGCTTCAGTTATTGATCAACTCAAAGTTCTTGCTTAATTAGCAACAGTCTTCATTCAAACCTTAGCTTTTCTTATTCTACTAATGGGTTTAACTGCTACAAATAAAAACAAAGCCACTGATAGTATGGAATATAACCTACAGTATCTTTCGTGCTATCACCAAGCGTATTTCTGCTAAGGTCTAAAAGTCGAACTTTGATAGAGCGAAGGTGAGTTTTTTATTCATTGGCAATGAGTTAGCTGGAGTTTGGTCAATGGAATATTATGCAACATCCACTATAGCGGATAAAGGTTGAAGTGGGTAATCAATGGATAGCTTATGCCATCAGATATTTAGATATATGGCGGGAGTGCTTTCGTCGTTTTTCAAGGTGATCACAATGGGTGGCTTAGAAAGAATGACTCAGTTGGGGGAATTCTGAGATAGAGTGCCACTGATATGGTTTTCGATGGCATGAAGCCATCGAATAGCCTATCGGAATAGTTCTTTTAAAAGAAACGGACGGGTGTTATAGCGGTGAACAGACTCGAAGGGCGGCACTGACTTGCAGTGCCTGCCGTCCAACTAATTAATTTACCCAATCGCCAGTTTGGTTTCTGCGTAGCGCAGTTTCTTGGTCCTTGGGCTGGCGAGGAAGTAGGCGAGTACAAGTGGGCCTAGGCGACCCATGAACATTATAAAAATGATGATGACTTGGCCTAGAATCGTTAAGTTGCCTGTCAGACCTCGGGACAAACCGACTGTGCCCAGTGTTGACACTGCCTCAAAGACGATATCAATTAACGGTGCGTTTTCACTTAATACCAGTGCGAAGATGGCTAGCCAAGTGACGCCAATGGAGATCATGGTTAGCGCCAAGGCTTTGCTGACGGTGTCTTTGGGGATCTCGCGCTTAAATACATAAATAGCTTCATCGCGGCGTAAATAACCATAAGTTGCCAAGATGAGCACCATAAAGGTGACCACCTTAATACCACTGGCGGTGCTTAATGAGCCGCCGCCAATAAACATCAATACCAGCATGAGTAGCGTTGTACCATCTTCGAGTTGGTCAATTGCTAGTGTATTAAAGCCTGCGGTGCGCGGTGTAACGGCTTGAAACCATGAGGCTAACCATTTACCGAGTTCGCTTAAGGGCGCCAAGGTATTGGGGTTGTTGTACTCAATAAAGTAAATCGCAATCACTGCGACGGCGTTGATAATCATAGTGCCTGTGATCATCATGCGGCTGTAAACGCTGAGTTTTGACCAACGTTTGTTCCTACGAAGATCTATCCACACCGAGAATCCAAGGCCACCTATGATGAGCAGGCCCGTGATGGTGAGATTAATGACAGGATCGGCAACATAGGGCATTAGGCTGTCGGCACTGAGGGCAAAACCTGCGTTGTTAAAGGCGCTGATGGTGTAGAAAAAACCGTGGAATAAGCTGGTTTGCCAACCGAGTTCCTGACTCCAGTGCACGGAAAGAATGGCCATGCCTACGGCTTCAACCAGCAGAGAAAACACTAACACTGATTTTGCCGTTGACACTAGAGTCGATGTATCTGTTTGATTAAAAGCCTCTTTTGCGACTGTTTGGTGTAAAAAACCAATTCTACCGCCAATGGCGATCAAGGTGACAATGGCGAAGGTCATCAGCCCAAGTCCACCGCATTGGATTAACAGCGCTATGACGATTTGCCCAAAGGGCGTAAAAACAGTGCCAGTATCGACAACAACCAGCCCTGTCACTGTTACCGCCGAGGTGGCCGTGAACAGACTTTGTAGCCAAGTAATAGAAGATTCGGTTGCTACCGGCAGTTTGAGTAAGCAAGTGCCTAAGATGATCAACAATGCAAAGCTCACGCTTAGGATAAAGGGCGGTGCGCCTAACAGCTTTTTACTCGATTTGGGTTTATGCTCAATCGCCATGATGGAGGGATGCCATTGAACCAAGTTACACCAACCTTGGCGCTAGGTATTTGAGCTCAGTACGGCTACCGCAGAGCAGTAAGGCGTCATTCGTTTGCAGGATAAATTGACTATCAATTTTGCTGAAAACCGTCAGATCCCGCTTAACCATAATGGCGGCGACTTTGCCTTTAGGATTGCGTATCACATTGCTTTTTGCATCATCTTTAACATCATCCTGTGCAGCGCCGAGGAGTTGGCTGACAGTGGTTTGATCAAGGTGAGGCTTGATATGGATTTCGACCACATAGAGACCATCACCAATCGGCAGAAAATTGTTCACCATAGGATAGTTGAGTGACTGGGCAACACGTATGCCCATTTCTTCCTCTGGATGTATGATGCGGGCGACGCCGAGTTTAGAGACGATAGTGTGATGCGCTTTAGTGCTGGCCTTGACCCAAATGACTTCTACGCCTAGATTCTTGAGCGCCAAGGTGCACAGCAAACTTGATTGCATATCCTCACCAATTGCGACCAGTACGGCTTCACTGTTTGCGAGGTCTAGCTCACGAAGTGCGGCTTCGTCGGAACAATCACAAATAACCGCTTCGGTTAAGTCTTCTACGTATTTTTCCACCATTTTAGGGTCACTATCCACGCCAGTGACCGTGTGGCCTAAGTGGATCAATTCTAGGCTAGCGGCGACACCAAATCGCCCTAAGCCAATAACGGTAAAATGTGCCATTAAAATATCCTTTTCTAATTTATAACAGATGCTTATCTATTGTTTGTTAAGCGATAACCTAGGCCCGCTTCCGTCTTAATGAGCTGCTGCTCGCTGCTGTCATTGAGTTTTTTACGTAACTGACTGACTAAGATCCGCAGATAATGACTGTCTTCTTGATGGGTTTTACCCCAAATATCCCGCAGTAATTCAGTTTGTTTAACGAGCTGACCAGGGTGAGACATTAAGGTCTCCATCAGGGCGAATTCCTTTTTGGTTAAGGCGATTTCTTGCTGATCGAGCCAAAGCTGGTGGGTACTTTTTTGCAACTTAAGTGCGCCAAACTGCAGTAAATCACTTAATGGCGGTTCATCGACTAAGTCGCGGACTAAAACCTTGATGCGCGCGATTAACTCTCTGATCCCAAATGGCTTGCTGAGATAGTCATTGGCGCCAGCTTCCAAAAGACGAATTTTTTCTTCCTCTTGATCGCGGGCGGTTAAGATAAGCACAGGCACTTTGTCACTCTGACGTAGGGTTTGCAGCAAGCTGATGCCATCACCATCGGGTAGGCCAAGATCGAGCACTAACACGTGTGGCTGCTGCGCATGATATTGCGCTAGGGCTGACGCAATCGAGGCGGCGCCATGATATTCGAATCCTTCCGCTTCTAACGATATCCGCATAAAAGTGTGGATTTGCGCTTCGTCATCGACGACCAGCACCTTATAAGCCATTTATTCCTCTCCCTTTTTTATCGGCAATGCGATACGAATAAGGCTGCCATGAGCGACAGGTTCGGCGCTGATCTGGCCACCATGGGCGGTAATTATGCCCTTAGCAACAGCAAGCCCAAGGCCCGAGCCGCTATCGGTTGAGGGATGCTGGCGATAAAAGAGTTCAAAAATTGCCTGCGCTTGAGCGGGTTCTATGCCAAGACCCTCATCTTGGATATCTAACAATAATGCATCGCCCTGCTGATACGCCTTTACTATGACTTGCTTATCAGAAGGCGAATAGCGCAGCGCATTATCCAATACATTAAAAATAGCTTGCTCAATCAATGAACTGCAGATCATCAGTGACGGTAGATCGGCCTCACTCTTGATGATAATACGCGGCTGCGTGGCTGGAAAACGGGCAATAGCTTGGTGCAATACATTCATTATGGCGTCTTCACTCAAGCTAAACTTGAGTGCGCCGTGTTGTAACTTAGTGGCTTGCAGCAGGTTTTCGATATATTGGTGCAGGCGATGGCTTTCGGCCGCCGCGCTATCAATCAGCTCATCCTTTTGGTCAGGGCTGAGCTTAGGCATGTATTCCTTTAAGGTGGTGAGCGTGCCTATGATAGTGGCGAGTGGGGTGCGTAAATCGTGGGAAACCGACAGCAAAATACTGTTGCGTAACTGAGCTTGTTCGAGAGCATCTTGCTGACGTCGATAGTGTTCGGCTAATTTGCTGGTGGTGAGGGCGACAAGCAGAAACACACTGAGATTGAGAATGTCCTCAAGATTAAACATCTGTAGTGAATAACGTGGTGTGGTAAATAGAAAATTAAAGCTGGTCGCCTCAAATACTGCCGCAAAATAGGCCAAGTTGGCGTTGCATTGTAGGGCTACGGCCACTACGGCCAATTGTAAAATCAGCAGTACTGCGATAGTCGAGTTTGAAAAGTGATCGATAAAGGCGCTGCTGAAAATGGCCGTCACTAGCACTATGAAGGTAAATAAAGTCGGGTGCGAACGCCAGTATTGTGTCATGGGAGCCGCTATGGATGAAGTCATGAATAGAAAGACGCATATAAAGAAAGTGCCTGTACTTTAGCAAAGGCATTTTAAGATAGCGCGTAAAAATGCCGTAAAATTTGTAACCTTGTGAGTGGCTTAGCTTGCACTTAGCTTAGGCAAATCGAGCTTGTTCACATCACACTTTGGGTAAATGATAAGGCTTACCGCATACACTTATGTTGTAAGCCTTAACCCTGGCGCAGGCCCTTACGTATGTTGCCAAAGCGCTTATCCACCACTAACCCTGAGTCATTGACTTGCCCGTCATTGAGCTAAGCATCACCAAGGTATTGGTGGGGGCACTAAGCGTTTGCCACTATAGCCAGTAACGGCGGCGAAGCGGGGATCTTCGGCTTCCCAATCTGCCTGTGCTTTGACTATTTCATCTTTGCTATGGCCAACAAAGTTCCACCAAATGCTGACAGGATCAGCCAATGGCGCGCCGCCAATCAGAAGTATGCGACAACCCGCCTCGAGTTTTATGGTAATGGTTTCGCGTAGCATGCCAAGGTAGGCGAGGTGGTTATTATCAAAACTGTCATCCTCGATTTGGAAGCGGCCTTCCAGTGGCATGAGGGCATATTCGAAACTAGGGTCGAGATTCAGGGTGAGTTCAGCGTCATGGGCGGCAAACAGATCGATGGCAACGATAGGTGAGAAGTGTAATGTGGGCGCCTGTTTATGATGCCAACTGCCAATCAGTAGGGTGAATTCGACGCCTGACTCGTGCCAAGTCGGTAGCTCTGGGTAGTGATCGAATCTCGGAGTGGTATCTTTGTGTTCCAGTGGTAAGGCAATCCATAGTTGGGCTGCGTGCATAGTGTGATGGCCCGCTATCGACTCTTCGGTGTGGGCTATGCCGTGTCCGGCTGTCATCAGGTTCACTTGTTTTGGGCGGATCACTTGGGCGCTGCCGAGGCTGTCCCTGTGCATGATTTCGCCTTCGAGCATCCAAGTAAAGGTTTGCAATCCAATGTGTGGATGTTGGCCGACGTTTAACTGCGGGCCGTCGGTGATTGGGCCAATATGGTCGAGAAAGCACCAAGGGCCGATAAGGCGGCGCTCTTTTTGTGGAATAGCCCGTGCGACAGGTATGCCGCCGACATCACTGATTTTTGGGGCAATCCGTTGAGCTTGAATGCGGCCATTTTCAATAGGACATTCCTTAGGGCCGCCATAAAACTGTGCTTGTAGTTCACTCATGTTCGCTCCTTATTCCATTACTAGGGCATGCTCAGTTCAGTTTGGCTCGGTTCAGCGCAGCTAAGTGTGAACCTAGAATCTCGCATGGGGGTGATCTCATATTGCATTCGAGCCGAAGGTTTTAGCTTCGGGTATTCCAGTCGATTTTGCAAATTGTGGCAGTGACCTGATAGAGGGCAACTGCACTTTTTAGTGGTTAACTTAACGTGTTTTAGGATCTTCAAATTGTCCTTCGATACGCTTTGATAGCCTAATTCAAGTACGAATGTGTGACTGAGCCCGCGTGAATGGGACTTTTATCTGTCCTTTACTTTAGCAAGCCTGTATTTATGTGGGCATTAGCGTTTGATGTTTTACTCGAGCCTAAATACGAGTGTTTGACAAGTTTGGGGCTCGGTGATTTTTATCATCCATGTCTTACGTTGGATCTGCAAAATCGAGTCTATCTTTTATGGGAGCTTGTGTTGGCGGCAAAGCCTGTCTTCACCTTAATCCATTCAGCGTACAGGCTTAACACTCATAAATATATCATTGGTAAATATAACGTTGGACTGTGATTCAGCGTGATAGATCAAGGAGAAAGCGTGCTCGAAAATCAAATGATGTTACTGGCGGTATTTGAACGGGCGGCCTTGATGCTGATGACCTTGTTCTTTTTAACTCGCACTCGACCGTTTCAGCGTTTATTCCAAAAGCGTAATCATACCCCCGCAGAGTTGGTTTCTGTGGCGGCGATATTTTGCTTATTTGCAGTGTTTAGTACTTATACCGGTATTGAGGTTGAAGGCGCGTTGGTCAACGTGCGGATTATCGCGATTATTTCTGGCGGGATTCTATTTGGCCCTTGGGTTGGCATTCCTGCGGGCGTGCTGTCGGGGCTACATAGATATCTGATTGATATGGATGGCGATACCTCTATTCCATGTTTAATCGCCAGCATTATTGCCGGCCTTATGGCGACGTGGATTTATTACAAATGCCCCAAATCTAAGTTGTGGATTTATGGGATTGTGGCGGGCATGTTGTGCGAAACACTGACCATGTTGTTGATTTTATTGCTGACAGAGCCACACGAGGTGGGTGTCGATATTGTGAATCACATTGCCTATCCCATGATTGCGGGCACTGTGTGTATCGGGCTAATCATCAAGCTAGTGCAGGACCTCGACGATGAGAAAGAGTTGATTGCCGCCAAGCAGGCCAAACTCGCGCTGGATATTGCCAACAAAACCTTACCCTTTTTCCGTAAAATTGACCGCCACGCCCTAGAGCAAGTGTGCTCAGTGATCCGTAATGAAATCCACGCCGATGCCGTGGCCATTACCGATACTCGCGATGTATTAGCCTATATGGGCGTTGGCAAAGATTACTACGAGGTCGATGGTCATCAAGCGATTAGCGAAATGACTCAAAGGGCGATAGAGCAAGATCAAAACATTATTAACAATGACTTACGCCAATATCATTTATCGGATTTTCATTCGGTCATCATAATCCCGCTGCGCGAAAACGGCACTGTGAGTGGCACGCTGAAGATTTACTATCGCAATACCTATCGTATCACTAGCTCGTTGCGGGAGATGGCTGTGGGTTTGTCGCAGCTGATTTCGACCCAGATGGAAGTGTCGCGTATCGAGCAACTGCAAGAGATGACCCGCAAGGCGGAGTTTACGGCGTTGCAGAGCAAGATTAATCCACATTTTTTATTTAATGCCCTCAATGCGATTTCTTCTTTGATCCGTATTCGGCCACAGCAGGCGCGGCAGTTGATTGCTAATCTGGCCGATTATCTGCGCTATAACTTGGCTAAAGGCGATGAGCTGATTGATATCCAAGAAGAAGTGAAACAAGTCCGTGATTATGTGGCGATTGAGCAGGCGCGTTTTGGCGACAAGCTTGAAGTGATCTTCGATGTCGACGATGTGCATTTTTGTGTACCTTGCCTCTTGTTACAGCCGCTGGTGGAAAACGCGATTTTGCACGGCATTCAACCGCGTAGTGCACCGGGCAGAGTGACCATAGAAGTGAAAAAACTCGATGCAGGCATTCGCGTCGCCGTACGCGATACTGGTTATGGGATCCGCCAAGAGGTGATTGATGGCGTAGCTGCTGGCCGTGTAGAAAGTAGCAGTATTGGGCTGATGAATGTGCACCAGAGAGTGAAGTTATTGTACGGCGAAGGTTTGCAGCTTAAACGGCTCGAGCCGGGGACTGAAGTCAGTTTTTACTTACCGGAAAATGAGGCGCAAGTATGTTAAAAGCCATCATAGTTGAAGATGAATATCTCGCCCGTGAGGAGCTAGAGTATTTAGTGAAGAGTCACAGTGAGATAGACATAGTGGCTAGCTTCGAGGATGGCTTAGAGGCCTTTAAATATTTGCAGGATCACGAGGTCGATGTGGTGTTTTTGGATATCCAAATACCGTCCATTGATGGCCTTTTGTTGGCGAAGAATCTGCATAAATCAACCCATCCTCCCCATGTAGTGTTTGTCACCGCCTATAAAGAATTTGCAGTAGAAGCATTTGAGCTCGAAGCCTTCGATTATATTCTCAAGCCCTACAATGAACCGCGGATCATTAGCTTATTGCAGAAGATTGAACAGGTGGGACGACAAGCACCAAAGCCACAACATGAGGCCGCGAGTAACACCAGTCGAACCGTGAATTTAGTCAAAGGTGAGCGGATTATCGTCACGCCCTGCGAGCAAATTTATTATGCTGAGGCCGATGAAAAACTCACCTATGTGTACACCCGCACCGACCGTTATGTGATGCAGATGACCATCAGTGAGTTTGTCAGCCGCTTGCCCGCCGAGGGCTTTTTCCGCTGTCACCGTTCCTATTGCGTCAATATCAACAAAATCCGCGAAATCGTGCCTTGGTTCAATAGTACTTACCTGATTAGGTTGCATGATTTGTCGTTCGAGGTGCCCGTTAGCCGTAGTAATATTAAGGCTTTTCGACAGCTGATGAGGCTGTAATTGTCATTCATTCCTGCAGATCTGTATTTCATGCCTTAATTGATCGGCGCGAATCGCATCTCTCTTATAGTGGGCTCAATTCCTGATCCCCTAAAGCGAGATGCATCATGACTAAAGAGATGAACCGTACTCGGTACCTGACCTTAGTTGGTACTATTATCACCCAGTTTGCACTCGGCTCAGTTTACACTTGGAGCCTGTTCAATGCGCAGTTGGCCGTTAAACTCGACGAACCCGTCAGCCAAGTGGCATTTGTGTTTGGTTTGCTGAGTTTGTCTTTGGCCGTGGCATCTTCCATGGCGGGCAAATTACAGGAACGCTTTGGCGTACGTAATGTCACCTTAGGCGCAGGCCTGCTACTCGGCGTTGGATTCTTACTCACTGCCCAAGCCAGCAACTTGATGATGCTTTACCTGTGCGCAGGGATTTTAGTGGGCTTTGCCGATGGCACTGGCTACTTGATGACCTTGTCTAACTGCGTGAAGTGGTTCCCCGAGCGCAAAGGGCTGATTTCGGCGTTAGCGATTGGCGCTTATGGTCTAGGTAGCCTCGGATTTAAGTACATTAACGTGCTGTTACTCGAAAACACTGGCCTTGAAACCACCTTCCAACTGTGGGGCCTGATCGCCATGGCGCTGGTGTTATGTGGCGGTATGTTGATGAAAGATGCGCCTGCACAATCAGTTGCAAGTCAGCAGGCCGAAAGCCGCGACTTCACCCTCGCAGAAGCCATGCGTAAGCCGCAATACTGGATGCTGGCGCTGATGTTCCTGTCTGCCTGTATGAGTGGTTTGTATGTGATTGGTGTGGCTAAAGATATCGGTGAGAAGATGGTCGACTTGCCTGTACTGGTCGCCGCCAATGCTGTTGCTGTGATTGCTATGGCGAACCTCAGTGGTCGTTTAGTGCTGGGTATTCTGTCGGACAAAATCCCCCGCATTCGCGTTATTTCGCTGGCGCAGATCATCACCTTAGTCGGTATGGTGTTACTGTTGTTCATTCCTTTGAATGCTAACCTGTTCTTCGTCGCGGTCGCCTGCGTTGCCTTTAGTTTTGGCGGTACTATCACTGTTTATCCATCATTGGTGAGCGACTTCTTCGGCCTGAATAACTTGACTAAAAACTATGGGGTTATCTACTTAGGTTTTGGTGTCGGCAGTATTATCGGCTCGATTGTCGCCTCGTTATTCGGTGGCTTTATTGCGACCTTCAACGTGATTTTAGTGCTGCTGGTGGTGGCGTTAGTGATGTCATTAACCATACGTATGCCAGAGCCTAAAACCCCAGTGTCAGCCAAGAAAGCGACTAAGAGTACACCGCGCTTAGTGAACATGACGGCAGAATCGGCATAGGCGCAAGCTAAGCTTTTCCTTTTTAGCCAAAAGCTAACACAAAAAATCCGCAGCCAAATGACTGCGGATTTTTTACTTTTTATCCCGTGTTTTATGGGCGAGGTTGTTATTCATTTAAGGCTCACTGACTTATCTATGTGATTGCACTTTTGATGTTAGCTAAGTGCAGCCTCTTTTTTATCACACCAACAACAGGTAACTTGATAACCTTAAAGCGTTATTCAGGATGTGTTGATGTTAACGGACCCTCTTTTTTGGTTGGTGGCGATACCCGCAGTATTGATTACTGGGATTTCTAAATCCGGTTTTGCGGGTGGCGTGGGCGGGTTAACTGTCCCGCTATTGGCGCTGGCCATTAGCCCTGCTACAGCTGCGGCAGTCATGTTACCACTGCTGATTTATATGGATTTTTTAAGTGTTCGTTCCTGGTGGGGGCAACATAATCCGCGTCATTTATGGATCCTCTTACCCGCGGCGATTGTGGGCATAGTCATAGCCTATTGGTTGTTCGATCGATTAAACGAAGATTACTTACGGGCGATTCTAGGCTGTGTGTCCCTCGGTTTTGGTTTGTATGGTTTGATCCTTGGGGATAAAACTCAATCATCACCTTCACCTTTGGTTGGGCGCTTGTGTGGCTTAACCGCCGGATTTACGAGCTTTGTTGCCCATGCGGGCGGGCCGCCACTCAACGCTTATTTGTTGCCATTGCGTTTAGCTAAGACGGAGTTTTTAGCCACTGCCGTGGTGTTTTTTGCGGTGGTGAATCTGGTTAAACTTGTTCCTTACAGTTTGCTTGGGCAGATCAACCAAGAGAATATTATCGTTTCTCTGTTATTGGTGCCGCTGGCATGGTTAGGGGTAAAGTTAGGTTTGTTGATTCAAGATAAAATTGACGATAGGTTATTTAAACGCATCATCTTGATTTTAATGGTGCTGGTGGGTGTGCGTTTATTGTGGACGGCGTTATAGTTTTAAGCTTTAGGTTATATTAGTCTGCTAGAGTGCGCGGGTGTTGGGGCGTTTTGATCCCCAGCCGCCTGAATTTACCTGATAAAAACTCAAAATTACGTTACTGTGAAACCTGCCTGCAATGAGTTTGAAGCTATGAAACGATTACTGATAGTTATCTTAGCCTTAGGCCTTGGCGCTTGTGCTAGCGCGCCAGAACCTAAGCCTGTGGTAAAGCAAGTTGAACCCGCCACGGTTTGGAATGATAGCAATATCTCCGAACTGCATTCTGAATGGCGCGGAGTACCTTATCGCCTTGGTGGTGGCACTAAGCGTGGCATAGATTGCTCGGCCTTTGTGTCTGTCGCCTATCAGAAGATGTTGGGTATGACCTTACCGCGCACGGTTGAAGAGCAACAAGCCTTAGGTAAACCGGTGCCGAGAAATCAACTGCGCAAGGGTGACTTGGTATTTTTCAAGACGGGCTGGAGCACACACCATGTCGGCATTTATGTAGGAGGCGATAATTTTCTCCACGTTTCCACTAGCCAAGGGGTGAAGATTTCGAGCCTGCATAACAGTTATTGGGCGTCTAAGTATTGGAATGCACGGCGGATTTAACCCTTTGATCGTTTTTATCTTTTGAACGGCTCAACTTGCAGTGAGAGTGCCTGAGCCAATCTCCCTTTATGTCATGTTTTTATCGGCCCAATGCTGCTTTGCTTTGGGGAAGGCGTTTGTCATCAATGAACAATTTTTAAATTCCGAGTGTTTAAACGGTGTTGCGCGAACCCCATCACGTTTTAGTCGCCCCCTTTTCCGAGCATTTATGCTATTTTAGCTGCGGCTTAAGGTCGAAGCTGTAGCGGCTTCTTCCATGCTTGATGTCGACAATTTTCACTTCGGCATGTTTCATTTCAACATCATTGGGGATTTCCTATGAGCAAAGCAAAAATCGGTATTGTGACGGTCAGCGATCGCGCCAGCGCGGGAATTTATGAAGATATCTCAGGCAAGGCGATTATCGACACGCTCAACGACTATCTCACCAGCGAGTGGGAGCCGATTTATCAAGTGATCCCCGATGAGCAGGATGTGATTGAAGCGACGCTGATCAAAATGGCCGACGAGCAGGATTGCTGTTTGATTGTCACTACGGGCGGCACAGGACCTGCGAAACGCGATGTCACCCCAGAAGCGACAGAAGCCGTCTGCGATCGCATGATGCCAGGCTTCGGTGAGTTGATGCGCGCCGAGTCATTAAAATTTGTACCTACCGCCATTTTGTCTCGTCAAACCGCAGGGTTACGTGGCGATTCATTGATTGTGAATTTGCCCGGCAAACCAAAATCGATTCGCGAATGTTTAGATGCCGTGTTCCCCGCTATCCCTTACTGTATCGACTTGATGGAAGGCCCGTATTTAGAGTGCAATGAGTCGGTTATCAAACCATTCAGGCCTAAGGCTAAGTAATCTTGCTATCGAGCCTGTAAAAAAATAAAGCCACTGAAAATCCAGTGGCTTTGTTGTTTGAGGAGCTTAGGGTTCATAACTGATTAATCTGCTGCTTTAGCTCGTACTCTGGCTCTGTCACTATTTTTTCAAGTATTTGTACTCGCTCGATTAGTGTTTGGTTTTGTAGGCTGAGTTGAGTCACTTTATCCTCAAGGTGCCTATCGTCTGCGGTGCCCACTCCAAGTTGGCGCGCCTTTAAATAGTGCTTAAACATCTCAGTAGCGCTGAGGCCAATAATGAAGCTGACCATAATCACCATTAAGACAAATTCGTTTTCCATAACAAACTCCCGTAGCTATTGAGGTTTTCAACTTGGGAGCGACTTAGTTATCGCTCCTCAAGTTTGTCGGTTTAAGTTTATCGTCCCCAAGTTTATCAATCGAAGCGACCTATAAACCGAAGATCACTTTTTCACTCTTGAGCGACCTTTCCATGCCAAAGGCGAGCAATACCGCAATGGCGAGTGTGCCTAAGGTCGAAACCAGTAACTGCAACATGGGCAAGTCTTTACCTTTGATAAAGTCCATTAATGCCTGTTGCTGACCCGAGACTGGCAGCCACTGCAGCATATCTGGCGCTATGTTGTAACTGGCGGCCATCGACAGGGCTAAGGGCACAAACAACACCATGGTCAGGTAGGATTGTGCTTCCTTAAAGGTTTTCGCCATGAAAGACACAAACAATTGTAGGCAAGCGGCCATTAACGCGACGGGGATGCCGACCACTAACATCAGCGCCATAAATTTCGTGGTGATGTTGACGCTAAAGCCGAGTTCTTGCCAAGGCACAAAGGTGTAAGCGATTTTAGACACCAGCAAAATCAGCACTAAACCGAGCAAAGCGAACAGACTCACGGCGATGATTTTCGACAGCACTAATTGGCGCGTCGTCAGTGGATGACTAAGTAACAAAGCCAGCGAGTTACGTTCACGTTCACCCGCGCTGGTGTCGATAGCGAGGTTCATGCCCGAGATAAATACCGAGTAAATCATAGTGAAAATGGCGATACCTAAGATCATCCCACCCTTAGAGTCTGTGGTGGCTTTGTCTTGCACATTCACCTTGAGTGGCTGCACCACGCGCGGGTCGATACCGCGGGCAATTAAACGTAAACTGCCCATTTCAGCGCTGTAGGCCTGCAGTTGTTTCTCGAGTCTACGAATCGAGTTCTGCAGTTTCTCCTCAGAGTTATCGGCCACGATAGTGATCTCAGCGCTTTTGCCTTGGTTCATTTGCGCGGCATAGTCGGTGCTGATGATCAGTTCTATTGCTTTAAGGTCTTTGGCGTCAGAGCCATCGGCTGCGCCTTGAGTGATGCCTTTATTCGATAAAAATCTTACTAAATCAGGTGCTTTCTCGGGATTTGTAATGGTGATTTTCAAATCATCGGGGCTGGTTAATTGGCCAATTAACACCATAAATAGGCCGCACATGATCAACGGTGTGCCTATGGCGTAGTACAGACCCGCCATCACAGAGCGCTTATCGCGGGCGGCATCGATGAGTTCTTTACGAACCATAGCGATTATTTTATTCATGCTGTCATTTCCTTATCCATGATCTTATCTATCTGAGCTTGTACATCATTGATGCTGCCTGCATTCTTGTTAGTTTGAGTCATCATGCCGCTATCCCTTCATCCGTGCCGATCAGTTGAATAAAGGCTTCTTCGAGCGAGTCTTTGCCTGTTTGAATGCAAAGCTCTGTTGGGCTACCAATGGCGACGACTCTGCCTTGGGCCATAACGATCACTTGGTCACACAGTGCGGCGACCTCCTGCATCACGTGGCTCGAGAACAGCACGCAATGTCCTTGATTTTTAAGGTCGATAAGAATGTCACGCAGCAGGCGAGTGCTCATCACATCCAGCCCACGGGTCGGCTCGTCGAGGATAATATTGCTCGGGCTGTGGACGATTGCCTGTGCGAGAGCGGTTTTCATTCTTTGTCCTTGGGAGAAGCCTTTGCAGCGGCGATCGCTAATGTCTTCGAGGCGCAATTTCGCAATCACTTGGCTGGTGGCTTCCTTGGCCTCCTTGGATGATAAGCCGCTTAGCTCGGCAAAATAGCGAATGTATTCCCGTGGTGTTAAGCGTTCATACAAACCAAAAGGGTCGGGGAATAGCCCGAGTTGCTGCTTAGCGCCAATAGGGTCGATGGCGACATCTATGCCTTCGATTTCAGCCTTGCCGTTATCGGGTTTCAGCAGGCCAAAGATAGTGCGTAAACAGGTCGTTTTACCTGCCCCGTTCGGGCCGAGTAATCCTGTGATTTGGCCGTTTTGTGCGACAAAACTTAAGTCATTCAGCGCCTGCACGTCACCGATGCGCTTGGAAAGATGGGATACTTTAATCATGGCTTATTCCTTAGCTCCAGTGCTGGCGTGATCATCTGTTGTCGTGGTTTTTGTGCTGGTCGTATTAAGCGGTTCCACCGAGCTGGCATTTAAATAAAAGCTGCGGCGCACATCTTTGTTTAAACACTCGCCGTCGAGATTGTTGACTGAGCCCGAGCGGACGAGATCGGCAATCAGGTTATTGGCGCAGGATTGATAGGCCACGCCGTGGGTCGCGTAGGGCGCAATAAAGTGTTTGGCATTGGTGAGTTTTTCCATGGCTAACTCGCCCCAGCTTGGTGGGGTGGCGGGGTCGATTTCGCCGGATAACAACAAGGTCGGAATGTCGCTGCTGATAGGTTCGCTAAAACTGTCATCGACCGCGGGGACTTTCCATACTGAACAAGTCGCCTCTAAGCCTTCGAGCATGGTTCTGCCCATAAAGGATTTTTTGGCCTGCTCGCGCATGATTGGGGTAATGCGGTGCATATCTTCGCCACAGACCACAGAGGCGTGCATGCCCATCGCCATGCCAGCATTGTCGATAGTGAGGGCATATAGGCCGAGTATGGGTTGGAAGTTGTTTTTCGATGCTTGATGAATCGCATGGGGCAAGAGGGCGCGCACATTGGCTTGATACAGTGCCATGCGGATCGAGCCAGAGAATTTACCGCGCGTCATGGTTAACATGGTTTTTTCGCCCGTGACGGGATCGTAAACGTTTTCCATCACAGGGCCTGTGGCGAGCTTAGCGTCGACTCGCTCAAAGTCTGCCTTTAACTGGGGGAATTGACTGTTACAGGCGGCGGTTGCTTGGCAATCCTTAAACAATAAGTCGAAGCCACGATCAATCGCAGAGCCGATTTCTAATACGCTTTGCTGCATGGGCACTATGCCGTCTAAGGTCACTGTGGCTAAGTGCTCTGGATATAAACGCATGTAAAGTTGCGCCATGCGAGTGCCGTAGGAGATGCCGTAAATATGCAGTTTTTTATAGCCTAAGTGCGCACGTACGGCTTCGAAGTCTTTAATCGCATTGAGGCTGCCATATTGGGTCACGTCGGCATCAATTTTGGCTAAGCATTTTTGCGTTTCGGCTAAGGTATCGACATTATCGTCATCGAAGGACAGTGGAGATTGAGCACCTTCATCGCAGGCCAGCACATTCGAACGGCCTGTGCCCCTTTGATCGATCAGTAAAATATCCCGCTGTTGGCGGACTTTGCTCAGCATGGCATCGAAACCTGCCGCGTTCTCTATGGCCGATTGTCCTGGGCCGCCGGCAATCGCTAGCAAGGCTTCTTCATGGTTGGCATTTTTCACCGCAGGCAAAACAACGTAATGCACTTGGATCTGTTTGCCATCGGGTTTGTTAGGGTTTTCTGGCACAGTCATAAAACCGCAGTTTAGGCGATCGGATACGCCTTCCACATAACAAGTGTCGGTCTTATTCGCGATATCTGCCGTCGCTTGTGTCTCTTGGCTTTTCACCTCACTCGCCCACGTCGCCGTACTTGCCATTGCCAGTATGAGGGCGCTCATTCTCAAAGTACGCGTGCGCCATGTGGCACCATGCCGTGGCTGAGTTGGCACAAGGCGTTGAACTGTGTTGCTTAACTTCCTGTGTGTCATGCTATGTATCATGCGCGCTTTCCTTTTTGCATTTCAGGACGAGTGTGTTAATTTAAATACCAGTGTATCGGTGTATCAATGTATTAATACAGTGTGTAAAGGCTAATGTTAGAACTTTTAAATGTCAACCCCAGCAGTGGTGAACCCATTTACAAACAATTACACGAACAAGTCGTGCGTTTAATTGTGGGCGGTCAACTGCAAGTGGAAGACGTATTACCCTCAGTGCGCCAGATTGCCGAGCATTTAGCGGTAAATCCCATGACAGTTTCCCGCGCCATTCAACAGCTGGTTGACCAAGGTTGGCTCGAACGCCGCCGTGGCCAAGCGACAAAAGTCGCGTTGCGAACTGAGACTATGGCATCGGGTATTAGCCTGCTCGAACCCCAGATCTATGCCCTGTTGTCGCAGGCAAAGCAGTTAGGTGTCAGCTTGCCAGAGTTGCTGCAACTGCTAAATGAGCGCTGGCAAGATTAGAAACGATAAATAGAATAAAAAGGATGAAATTCGATGGACCAAAAGCGCACGCCAATACTTGAATTTAACCGAGTGAATAAAGTCTTTCGCGGTAAAGGCGCAGGTGAAAAGTGGGCGCTTAAGGATTTATCGTTAACTTTGTCGGCGGGTATGGTGGTGGGGTTATTGGGGCAAAATGGGGCGGGTAAATCGACCCTAATGCGCTGTGCCTTGGGTGTGCTCACACCGGATTCTGGCAGTATTGTTACCCTAGGCGAAACGCCCGAAAATTTAACCTCAAAGGCAAAGGAGCGTTTAGGTTATGTGCCGCAGCAACCCTTTGGTTATGAAGGTTTTACCATTGAACGCGCCCTCGATTTACACCGCAGCTTTTATCCCAATTGGGACATGCAATTAGAGCAAGATTGGTTGGTACGTTTCGAGTTAGATGTGACCCAACAGGTGCAGCGTTTATCAGTTGGGCAAAGGCAATCATTAGTGTTAATTATGGCGATGGCCTATCGCCCTGAGTTGTTAATCCTCGATGAACCCGTTGCCAGCCTCGACCCTATAGTCCGGCGCAAATTTATGGTCGATTTGTTCGATCTCGCCCTCGAATCTGGTTCTGCCGTGCTGTTTTCATCCCATATCACTTCAGATCTAGAGCGTGTCGCTAGCCATGTCGCACTGATAAAACAGGGTGAGTTAGTGCTGTTTAAGGAAATCGATGCCCTGCGTGAAGAAGTGCGCCTACTCACTCTCGCGCCTGAAGCTGTTTTGCCCGAGTCAATTACAGTGCTGAGCCGTGTTGGCGATTCAGTGCTGGTGGATTTAGGTGAGCACAGCGCGTCAATATCAGGCGTGTTAAAGAATGAAGCCTTAAACTTGGAGCAACTGTTTATGGAGCTACACAGATGAGTGCGGCGCACCATAAGCAGATACAAGTCGCGAAGGGCAAAAGAACGAGTCAACGAATGAATCCTTTCAAGGGCATGCTGCGCTTTTGGTGTTTTGATATCGGCAGTGTGAGCTTTTTAGGTACGGCTATACTGGGGGTGATCTTAGCTTGTATCGCTGCGGTTTATGGTAAAAATGATAGTGCTGAACTGTTGTTTTCTATGGGTATTATCTCAAGCTCGGCGGCGGTTGCATGGCAACTCATACGTCTGATGGCGAATGAATGTGCACAGTTAATTCCCCATTATCGTCGCCATATCTACATTCAAAGTGTCATTGTTTTAGTCAGCGTTTTTGGCATAGGAGTCTTGTTCTGTTTGGCTTTAGGTTTGACGGCTAGCCTAGCGAGCTTAGTGCTGGCTTTGGTGATGAGTTTAACTTTTATTTGGCTTTGTTTACTCAGCACTCAGTGGTTTTATGCTTCGTTTTTGCTCTTTGTCTTAATGCCATTTATCCCATTGATTACAGGGCACATTCCCCTTTGGCTAAGTGCTATTACCCTGCTGATTTTAGGTATGCTGATTGCGCGTGCATGCCGTGTTTTACCTTGGCGTGCTGAGGCGAGGACGGTATATCTCAATGGTCTCGAAATGGGCTGGTTTTGGCTGCCCAATCTGCAATCCATGCGTATCTTGAGTCGCTTCGAGCGTTATTTGCATCCGACCAATTTCTTTATTGGCCCTATGCTCACCATTCTATTGTTATTACTGCCTATATTAGCCTTAGTGCTTGGGCTGTTGTCGCATCAATTTCATTGGAACGCCCCTGTATTATTGTTTTTGGCGCAGTTCAGCGTGATTAGTTGTTCGTTGGTGCATTGGAGCCGAGTGCAACGCTCACGCTCGACAGAAACCTTATTGTTGATGCCAGGGTTTGATGGTCGAAAAGGACTCATAGCGGCATTTTGCCTTGGACAGCAAAGACTCCTGAATGTGGTCGTCGGCATTATGCTGACGTGTAGTCTGCTGTTGGGCTGGCTCAATGGTGATCTGAATATGCAGTTAGTGGGTCATCTCGTGCTCAGCACTTACTGGGCCTGCGCTTTGACGTTAGGTTTTGGCTGTATGTGTCGCCGAGTTTTGCATATCACGCTTACTATGATGGTCGTCGCGGGGCATTCCCTGTGGGTGTCCATCAGCCTTACCTCTTTACGTGATGGCGGCAATTTAACTAATTGGTTGCTATGGGATCTACTCTTAATACTGCTGGGGCAAGCGGTACTGATTTGGGGCAAGAAAACCCTCTGGAAGGGCGATGTTATGAGAGCATGTTGACGTTCCGAGATTAAATTTTGTTCGCTCTGGCAAGTAAGTGAAACTAAGAGTGGTACGCCGCTAAAGCCTATTTACAGCGTGATTTGGGCGACATTTGCACAACATTAGAGCAAAAACTCTTAGTTTTTATTTGGCCTTCAGGTAGAATGCTGCAAAAGCGGTACACTTGTAAGCTAAAAAGGTGAGTCTCTTATGTCTCTCGATCAATATCATGTTATTCGACTACTACAGCAGCAGAGCGAGTCTTTAAAAGACGCAGTAGCGCTGGAAGGTTTTGAAATGGCCGCTCCTTGGTATCAGGTGAGTTGGCAAGCCTTCGACCAAATCAGCAGTAAAATTGCACAAGTGTTGATCGAACTTGGCGTACAAGTGCAAGACCGTTGCGTTATTCTGGCGCAAAACTGCCCGCAGTGGACTTGTGCCGATGTCGGCACTCTCAAAACTCGCGCCGTTGTGGTGCCAATTTATCCCACCAGTACCGTCGAACAGGCGAGCTTTATCGTTAACGACGCCACAGCTAAAGTGATTTTTGTCGACGATGCTAAGCAATACGCCATGGCGTGTGAGTTGCAAGCCTTATGCCCAAGCCTAGAGCATGTGATTGTATTCGATGCCAGCGTGACACTCGCTGCCGATAAGGCCAATCAGCATTGGCATCTAGATACCCTACTGGCGGGTGACACTCAGTTAAACATTGAGCAAGAAGCCGAGCTTAATCAGCGTTTACAAGCTGCAAATCTCGATGATTTACTGACCTTAATTTATACCTCCGGCACGACGGGCGATCCTAAGGGCGTGATGCTGGATTACCGTAATATGGCGTCTACCATACGCCAGCACGATCAAAAACTGGCCTTCCATTCTGGCGATGTGTCTTTGGCATTTTTGCCATTGAGCCATGTATTTGAGCGCAGTTGGAGTTTCTACGTCTTGTGCCGTGGCGGCCATAACGTCTATCTGCAAAATACCCAAAGAGTGAAAGAGGCGATTAGCGCCGTGCGTCCACATACCTTGTGTGTGGTGCCGCGTTTCCTCGAAAAAGTGTATAGCGCCGTACAAGATAAAGTCGCCAAATCAGCCGACGGTCGTAAGAAGTTGTTTGCTTGGGCGATGCGCGTCGGCCAACATCAGTTCGAAGTTGGCCAAGGTCGTGCTAAGGGCGGATTGTGGTTGTCGCTGCAATGGCGTTTGGCGCACAAGCTGGTGTATAGCAAGCTGCAAGCCGTGCTCGGTGGCCGTTTGAAGTTTATGCCTTGCGGTGGCGCAGCCTTAGATGTGAATGTCGGTAGTTTTTTCCATGCGATTAATATTCCAGTACTTTGTGGATACGGTATGACAGAAACTAACGCGACTGTGACCTGCAATACCTTAGGTAATCGAGTGCCAGGTTCCAATGGACAACCTTTGCTGGAAACCGAAATTAAGCTAGGTAAGGACGATGAGATTTTAGTCCGCGGCGCGACTGTGATGCGCGGCTATTACAACCGTCCTGAAGATACCGCCGCTGCGTTTGAAGATGGTTGGTTAAAAACCGGTGATGCAGGGCGTTTCGATGCGAACGGCAATTTATTTATTACCGATCGTATTAAAGAATTGATGAAGACCTCTAACGGTAAATATATCGCGCCGCAAAGGGTTGAGGGCGCCGTGGGCTGTTGTCCTTTTATCGAGCAAGTGGCGATTATTGCCGATGCGCGTAATTATGTGACCGCTTTGATTGTGCCAGCGTTTGAGTCACTGGAAGCGTGGGCGAAGGACAAAGGGCTGAAGTATGAGTCACCTTTAGAATTGCTGCGCCATAGTCATGTGGTTGAGCATTTTGAGCAACGCTTAAAGCAGTTACAGCATGAGTTGGCCGGTTTTGAACAGATTAAAAAGTTCACTCTGTTGCCTGAAGCGTTTTCGATGGAAGCGGGTTTAATCACCCCAACGCTCAAGCTGCGCCGCAAGATGATTTACCATAAATATGCCCATGAAATAAATGCTATGTACAACAACTAATTGTTAACTTGTTGTTGCTAAAGGCCGCAGAAGCGGCCTTTTTTTTATCTACTACTTCCTGAAGTGCTTTTCTTCGCTTAAAATTCGCCCCGTTTACTGGTGCGCATGAGGCGCGAGGCGTCGGTATAAAAGGTGTAGTTAAATGGAACTTTCGATTCGTAGTTTATTCGCTGCAGTGAGTGCGGTGTTGTTATCTTCTTTAACTGTCATTCCTGCAGCTGATGCTGAGGATTACGACAAAATCGTCCATGGCCCAGTGGACTTACCTAACGGGCAATGGCTCAATTTCTATCAAAAAGATCATAAAGTGTGGGGCGAAATGCTCTATGGCGATGCGCCCGGCGTGCGTCTTGATGATTATGGTTCTGCTGAAGTGGTTGCGGTTTTTTACCTCGATTTTGATAAAGGTGGCACCAAAGAAGTGGTTGTCATGCTGAAAGATGCCGATGGTCAGCATTTACGGGGCTATGGTTTTGAAGGGGATGATCTCACAAAACTCCCCCGTCTACAGGTTGTGCTCGATGAAGTGGCACCAACCTTAACCTCGTTTACCGTGGGTAGCGTTCGTAAAGTGTTAAGCCAAATTCCGCCGCAACAATACCGTATGACCTATGATGTTGACGCGATTGAAGATTCCACCATTAAAGCGGTTGTCGATGGTTCTACTAAGCTCAAGCCGACCTTAGTGGGTTATCGTAATTCCGAAGGTTCACCCGTCGATGTGAAGACAGCCGTCGAATATAAATTACGTTATCCACTCACTCGCAAAGATAAAGATGCCCAAGGGATTGAGCGCCAATATAGCTTAGTGACCACCTTTGATCGCAGTGGATATAGTGAAGAAGATGGCAGTTTTGTGTTGGTGAGCGTGGCCTTTGAGGCCGATGACTTTGATTGGCTTAAAAGTGGTGGTGCCGTGATCCCTAAAACTGGCCCATCCTACGATTTTATGAGTATGAGCATGGCGAGTACTTGGGCAGGGCTTGCCAGTGAAAGTCATTATGCCCAAGGCGTGCTTGATGGCCCATATGCGGCCTACGATGGTCGCAATGGTAGCGTGGTTTACTCTGGTAACTACAAACAGGGCAAAAAAGTCGGTAAGTGGATGGAGACAGAGAACCAAGCCATTTATTGGGAAGGCGAATATCTTGACGGTAAAAAGCAAGGTAAATGGATTGCACAGTCGATGTTCGATGAGGCCGATAGCTTTGGTTTTGCCCATTACAATCAGGATGTGCTCGACGGCCCCTACGAAGTCTATGAGCCCGATTATGACTCCAGTGCAGAAGGCGATAAGCGATTAGTGGCAAAAGGCATTTATCTCAATGGCGTAAAAGATGGCGAGTGGCTTGAGGCTGATGGTAGCAAAGGCCAGTATCAAAAGGGTGTGAAGCAAGGCGCTTGGGTCGATAAAGTGACGAGCGGACATTTCCGTGATCAAGTAGGTGAAGGCGCCTATCTTGCAGGAAAACGCACTGGCCCTTGGGTATTTAAAGCCGAAGATGGGACTCGTACCGAAGTGAACTATGTCAATGGCTTACGTCAAGGAGAGTCTAAATCATTCGACAAAAATAATCTGATGTTTAATACCCGTCATTATGAGCAGGGTCGCCTTAATGGTCAGAGTATTTGGTATTCAAGTCCGAATGTCGTGGTGGATATCGCTAACTACCGCCAAGGAGAGTTGGATGGTCAGCAAATGCGCTTTAATCCCCAGAACGGTGAGCTGACTGAACTAACGAGTTATAAATTCAATGAAGCGGTGACGCTTAAGCCTTCGCACGATGAATGTATTATGCGTGAGAATCCCTACTCAGATGATTGTGAAGGGGTGATTAATGGTAAAAATGAAGCAATTTCATCGATAAAACACGGTGAGCAGCGCGAATATCATAGCAGCGGCTCCTTGTATAAATTGGCTTATTACACCAATGGCGCTGTAGATAAAGAATATCAGTTTGATTCCAATGGCCGTTTATTAAATTTAAAAACGTACAAAGCGGGTAAGGAATACGGCCCAAGTATCAGTTATTCCACTGATGGTGGTTACTCACTCTCCCGATATGGTCACCAAGTGAATAACCGTGTCTCTGGCCCCCATTACAGTTTCTATCCTAATGGCCAATTAAGAAGCCTGTGGAACTACTGCCAGCAAGAAGGCGAAACCTGGAACGGTGAACCTTATTTCTGGGATAACGCCATTGCGCGCTGCGGTATACAGCGCGAGTACTTTGATAATGGTGCCGTGAGTTGTATTGAAGACCTCGATAGCAATTATGCCGTGGATAAAGTGTGTTACGACATGAATGGCAAGATAGCGAATGAAATGCTGCGTATCGATGAACAGCATGTGGTACACAAGCGCTACATTAACGGTGTCATCTATTCCGAAGAGCCGGGTTTTGCCGATTACTCACATATCACTAAGGGCCGTAAGATTTATCACTTAGAGAACCCAAAAACTCATGGGGTGTATAAGTCTTATAAAAATGGCAAGTTAGAATACGAGAAAATGTATGATATGGGTAAGGCTGGATGCCTTAAAAAGTACGATGCTAACGGCAAGCAAACCCCAGAAACGGCGAGTTGCCAGTTTTAAAATGCTGGTTTGGGCTAGTGGCTAGAACCTGTTTGGCTTAGGATAATGGATGAGTTTGGTGGTTTCATTGCGATAATCACCACGCTCTTCCATTCATAAAATAATAAAAAGGAAGTTTGCATGTCAGCCACAGAATACAGTCTCGAAATCAATCCAAGATTTACTGAAACCGACGGCCTAGGTCATATCAACAACACTGTTATCCCCGTATGGTGCGAAGCGGCGCGCACGCCAATCTTTGAGATTTTTAATCCTGAGCTGGATTTACATCAGTGGAACTTAATCGTAGCGGGGTTTACCGTGGCATTTATCGCGCCGACTTACTATGGCAAGAGTGTCACAGTAAAAACCTATGTCAGCCGTATTGGTAATAGCAGTTTCGAGCTGACCCAAACCTGTTGGCAAGCGGGTAACAAGACCGCCGAAGTGAAAACCACACTCGTACATTACGATTACAGCAGTGAAAAAAGCCGCCCGATTCCTGAAGATATCCGCGAAATGCTCGCTAATCTGAGTGGTGAAAGCGCTTAGTCTGCTTACTCTTTCGGTCAGCGTAATTGCAATTGCGCTGCTGAAGGGTTAATTTGTCGACCCGCTAACTGTGATGCAGATCACTTGTCTGTATCGCTTAATTTTTATCGGTTCGGATTAACCATGAGATTCTATTTTACCCGCATGCGATCGAAGGACATTTGTCCACCAAGACAGCCACTTAAAAAGATTGTGTGGTCATGGGTTGGGGCTTTCTGTGGCATTTACTTGGTTGCGAGTCTCGCAAATTATATGAGTGAAAACCTTGTCGACACTATGTTTGTCATTGGCTCGTTCGGCGCGTCGGCTGTGCTAGTGTACGGTGCACCGCTGGCGGAGTTTTCTCAGCCGCGTAACTTGATTGGTGGCAGTGTGTTATCGGCCTTAATTGGGGTCGCAGTGTACCAAGTGTGTGGCGATTATGTGGTGCTGGCGAGCGCCTTAGCGGTATCCCTGTCTATCGCATTCATGTACCTGACTCGCACTCTTCATCCACCGGGCGGCGCAACGGCATTGATTGCCGTGATTGGCGGTGAAAACGTGCATCAACTCGGCTTTCTTTACGCGTTAATGCCAGTGTTCCTCGGCTCAGTATTACTCTTACTGGTCGCGCTGGTGGTCAATAACCTCTCCACCGATCCCAAGCGCCATTACCCTGTTTATTGGATTTAGCGAACTCGTTCTTAAATCTGCCTATTTCAAAAACTTCTGCACATACCAGCAGCTGGCTTGGATAGTAAAGTCTTGGCCTTTAGCCCACTTTAAGCCGTGGCGCACTAAGCGTTCGGCAAGGCCTTTACCGCGCAGTTCGTTGGGGACAAAGGTGCGGCTAAAATCGATATCCTTGCCTGATAATCGGTATTCCAACACGGCTTCATAGCCGTCGACAGGGATAATAAAACGCTGTCTATCCTGTTGATGTTCAATGGCGATCTCGATATTTTCGTTATCTGGCATACATGCTTCCCTCAAGGTATGGCCTAAAGTGTGCTGGCAATTCGTTATTGATTTGAATAGCTTAAGCGACTTCGTGTTGTTTGAGAATCGCCAGCAGTTCTGCCGGTAACTCGGCTTTTTTGCCCGTTTTAAAGTTAAACATCACCGCGACTGAAGTGCCTAAGGTGGTTACTGCCTGCTGCTGTTTACTAAAAGCCTGATAATGCATGGTAAATCTATCGCTGTGAATATCGCTAATGCTGACACTTACCAATAAAGTATCGGGGAAAGTCACTGGGCGTTTATAGCGAGCCTGATTTTCGCTGATTACGGGGCCAATGCCGGATTTATACAGGGTATCTAGCGGGAAGAGGCGATTGAAAAAGTCGATACGTGCCGTTTCAAAATAGCGGAAATACACCACATTATTAACATGCTGCAAGGCATCCATTTCGCCCCAAGCAACGGGGATTTGGGTAACGATAGGGTGCTGTGCGAGAAACTTTTCCATTGCCTGTTCTTGTACACCTTCTTGCAACTGTTGTTTAAATCCCATGATAAAAATCCCAAGTTAAAACGCTCGTTTAAGCGGCCAGACTAGCAGCATAAGATTGCTGCGACAAGTCTTGGCCTAAGCTGATACTGTGGCTGATAATGGCAAGCAATGCCGATATGAGTAATGTCTTTAAAGGGTTAGGTTGAGCTATGTATATTGGACAAGCGGCAAAGCAAACTGGGCTGTCGATAAAAGCGATTCGCTTGTATGAGGAGTGGGGGCTAATCGACACTCCCGCACGTCAGGGGCGTTATCGTATTTATAGTGCGGCGGATATTAGGCTGTTGTTGCTGATCAAAGAGGCCAAAGCCCTCGGCATTAAGCTTGTCCAACTAAAAGATTTACTCGAACAAGGCGATAAGCATGCTCAGTTAGCCACAGTGCAGGCTTTTTTGTTGGGTATAAAAGCGGATTTTTTACGCCAGATAAGTGAGTTAGAACATAAAGTCACTCAGTTAGATGCCTGTATTGATGGGCTCACCTCCTGTGAGTCGCAGCTGTTACCTTAGGTCTTGACTCTCCCCTTAGGGGCAGAGTTTATGCTATTTGTCACATTGACTGTTATGGAGTTTCATCGTGGCAAAAAAGATTTTAGTGATCTGTGGTAATCCTAAGGCGCAGAGTTTTTGTGAGCATCTGGCTGAAACCTATGCCCAAGCGGCGGCAGATAAACACTCAGTGAGAATCGTCAAACTAGCTGAGCTGAATTTTGACCCGAATTTGAGCTATGGTTATCGTCAACCTCAGCCACTCGAAGCCGATTTGCAGACGTTTCAAGCGAATATCCAGTGGGCGGAGCATGTGGTGATTGTCACCCCGATTTGGTGGGGCGGTATTCCTGCTAAGTTTAAAGGCTTAATCGATAGGACATTTTTATCTGGGTTTGCATTTCAATATGAGAAAGGTAAATTGATACCCGCTAAGTTGCTGCGCCATAAAACCTCGCGAATTATCATGACTATGGACACGCCGCCTTGGTATTACAAGTGGTTTCAAGGCGCTCCCGCGCTCAAACAGCTTGATACCGCCACCTTAGTATTTAGTGGTTTTAAGCGGGCTAAGTCCAATATGTTGGGACCAGTGATGAGTGCTAAGGAGCCGCAATTGCAACAATGGCGAGCGTTGGTGCAGCGGCTGGGGAATTTAGGTTTATAGAATCTAGGCGACACAAGGAGTGGGGTGTGATTAAACAAGTGGGCAATACTCTTATTCAGCCAAAACACAGAGCGTCCTGCCATTGCGGTGCCGTGGTATTGGAGCTGTCATTGTCTAATGGCATCGAAAATCCACGCCGTTGCGATTGCTCTATCTGTCGCCGTAAGGGCGCAATGGTTGGCTCTGTGCCGCTGGCGGGGATTAAGATCCTCAAGGGGGAGGATGCGCTGAAACTCTATGAATTCAATACCAAAACTGCCAAACACTACTTCTGCTCTATCTGCGGTATTTACACCCATCACCAGCGGCGTTCCAATCCCCATGAGTATGGTTACAACATTGGTTGCCTCGAAGGGGTCAATCCATTCGATCTCGAAAATGTGCCCACGAATGATGGCGTTAACCATCCTGCGGATCGTTAGATTATGAACATAGGTCAGTTTGCTGCACTCACAGGGCTGTCGGCGCATACGCTCAGGTATTACGAGAAAATTGGCCTACTGCAGTCTGTTGTGCGAAATGGCAGCGGGCATCGTGATTATGCGGCGAAAGAAGCGGAATGGATTGGGTTTATCAATCGCTTAAAAGAAACGGGCATGCCGTTAAAGCAGATATTGACCTATGCCGAGCTGCGTGCCCAAGGCGATGTAACCGCTGGCCAGCGACAGCAGTTGCTCGAGCAACATGCAACACAATTGGCTGAGCGTATTCGCCAAGAGCAGGAGCATTTGGCTGCTCTTAAGCAAAAAATTCACTATTACCAAACTCATTTTTAGTGGCTAAGCTCAGTCGCTAACATTTGTGGTTAAATGCTAAAAAGCTAATATTATTTACTTTTCTATTTGCTTGCTTGTGCCTCTAGCCAGCGAGTTAAGTAGAGGGGCAGTCTTACTGATCCGCATTGCCTGTGTCATGCATCAATGAACCATTGACTTAGAGTTAACTCTAAGGTTTAGGCTGCTTGCTGTGATTTAATCCAGCAGGAGCTAAAAATGAGTAATCAAAGATATGTGCAGGGCCTCGCTAAACTGACTGAAATCGACGGTGAGGCGGGGGAGAAAGTCATCCGCAGTCTTGCCGATATTTGCCCTGACTTAGGCAAGTACATTATCGAATATCCTTTTGGGGATATTTATCAGCGTGAAGGGCTCGACCTTAAGACGCGGGAGCTAGTGACAGTTGCCGCACTCACGGCGCTAGGGCATTGCCAGCCACAGTTAAACGTACATATTAATGGCGCATTGAATGTGGGTTGTACGCCGCAGGAAATTGTTGAGGTGATATTGCAAATGTCGGTTTATGCTGGCTTTCCTGCTGCACTTAATGGCATGTTTGTCGCTAAAACCGTATTTTCTGAGCGGGAGTTAAGCGTCGTTTAGTTAGTCCTGAGTCAGGTTTATCGATTTGCAAGAGTGACCATAAGGCCGCTTTGATTTCCTCTCTCAAGTTCATTTTAGTTGGATTTAAACGGGCGATGGGGTGTTGCAGAGCTTTCATTCGACTCTAAACAGAACGTTCGACTTTGGCTAGAGATAGCCAAAGTGACCAATATACCGAGATTGAGTGGCACAGTTGCCATCACTGTGCTTTGCACATTACAGTGGCAAATGTTGCCCGTCTTACTATTTCAATGGAATGTAAAATAATAATGAATTTAATCGGTTACATTGGGTCAGCTCGCCAATACTTGCGAAAGCTCAGCTTACCATCACTGAGTGACATCCGTTTAGGTTTGGGCAAGTTCTGGCGCTGTCTTATCCTAGGGGTTGCTAAGTTATCCTTTGCGCAAAAGCTGTATCTTATTGCTTTGATATTGGCTTTTAGTAGCGAGTTAATGGGGTTGGTCGCTGTGATTGCCGTAATCGCTATGGCCATCGAGTTTTGGCCTGTGTTCGAGCGGGTTTGGCACAGTTTGGCGGGCAAAGCTGTGTTGTTGCTGTTTTATGCGATGATTGCCAACTTTGCTTTGGGCTGGTCTGGCGCGATAGTTAACGAAGTGGTTGGGGTATCAGCAAGCGATCTCAATTACACCCATAACTTAGCGATTTTACTCTATATGCCCGCTTGGTTTTTGATGGTAAGCGCGATCGTGCTGCTGGCATTACAGTTGATTATTCCTATCTATTTAATATTGATCTTTTTGCTTAAACCTTTAGGTGTCAAATCGTTACGGCTTACCTCGCATACTTCATTCCGTAAAACGACTTTTTTGATCCGTATCGTGCTAGCGACTGTGGTTTTGTATCACTTGAGCCTGTTAATTGATTTAGAGACGCGCATTGAAACCTCATTTGGCAACTTTATTACCTCTCCCCAAGAAGCCGCTAAGCATGCGCCTCGCGAGCCTAAATCGGGACGGTTGCCGGATGCGACCGATGTGCTGACGGTACCGATTGTAGAGCTAACTCAGACTGCTCTTGACTCTGAAAGCGATAAATCGAGCAAGGCTGAGAATAGTAATGATGACGGCGAGCTGGAAGAGGAAGAGCGCAAAAAGGCCTACGCCTCGGTGCGAACTCAATATCAGTACTTAGTGCGGCAATGGCTAGCTACGTTCGCATTTTCACTTGAAGCCAATGGCCGCTCGCGTTGTAAAAAGCCTGCCGAGTCGAATGTGATTGAATTAAATGATTACGAGATTTTGTTGATCACACCCGATAAGAATGCGGATTATGGTTATCGTTTTGAGGTGGAAAAATGTATCTCGGCCGCGTTTCCGTTGGCGGTGAAGGGCAATTGAGTCAATTAATAAAAAAGCGACCACAAGGTCGCTTTCGTTTTATCGGCTAGCTTGAGCTGACTATCGTGTTATTCAACCATCACGTTATTCAACCATCACGTTATTCAACAATCGCATTATTCAATCAGCAGCTCATCGAAGCTGCTGATTTTGCGGAACTCGCCAGTGCGTTGCTTGCTGTCGCGAACCATTTGGCAGGTCATCATGCCCGCAGCGTCGGCAGCCTTTAATTCTTCAATAACATCAGACACAAACAGTACTTGTTTGGGGCTTAAACTGATGGTGTTGAGGATATTGCAGTAAGCCTGCTTATCTAATTTGTTGCCCGTGCGAGTGTCGAAATGGCCGTTAAACATTTCAGTTAAATCGCCGCCGTCACTGTGGCCGAACAACAGTTTTTGCGCGTCGACAGAGCCGGATGAAAAACTGTAAATACGCAGATTTTGTGCGCTAAAACGTTTCACCGCTTCAATAAAGTCCGGGAAGATATGGCCCTTAAATTCGCCATGGGCATAGCCTTGTTTCCAAATTAACCCTTGTAAGGTTTTAAGTGGCGTAGCTTTACGGTCTTCGTTGACCCACTGTTGCAGGATCTCAGTTACACGCGCTAAGTCAGCCTCGGGCTCTAGGGCGATATCTTTAGTGTCACAAATACAGTTTTCAACCAATACATTGTGTTGGTTCTGTTCTAAAAAGTCTGGCAAGGCTTTGACAGAATAGGGGAATAGTACATCTTGGATAAAGTTTAGGTCTGTCGTGGTGCCTGCTGTGTCTACGACTATGGCTCTGATACCCATAATGTTTTGATACTCCACAATATGTTGGCTAAAAAATGCAACTCCGATCCTAAGCGTTATTGGTGAAATTGGCTAGTCTATTTCACCCAAACACATGGGCAAATTGTGGGTGATATCACTAAGCGATAAGATTGAAATTTGATTAATCTAGTAATTTTAAAAGCTTATCCACTGATTATCCGAGAAAACACTAACTTGATACTGGATTTCATCTCGTTTATTGCGCACAAGTTTGTGGTAGACATAAGACTATGGTCTTAATAGCTAAGGGAAATTTAGGCTGCTATTGTAGTTAAAGTCTCTTTACTCCTTTATACCTTGCATGCTGTGGTTTTCGGGAGACGAGACAGCATATTTCACCTGCGAATAGAGAGACCTTACATGAAATATTTACCCGCACTTGGCTTTGGTATCCTATTAGCCTTATTGAGTTTTATCAGCTTCTCATTGGTTGCCAGCGCGGGTTATATGTTGGACATGTTGAGTGCGGTGCCTCACATCTCGCATAACAGTGTGGAGTATCTTTTGTTGGCGGCTCACGATGCGAGTTTGCTGATATTGCTTGCAGGTTTAGTGCTTTATGCTTACCACAGGATCTTTCCTAAACTTCCCTTCGATTGGTTTACCGCTGTGCTTATCCAAATGCCGCTTGGCTTGGCGGTACTGGTGTTAGATGGTTTTACTTTAAACCTTTTTTCATTCAAAGGTTTTGCACTAACGCTGACCACTTTAGCCGCTTCATTTGGGGTGTTAAGCCTCTTTTGGTTGCTTCAACGTAGAGCTAAGCGCTTCGAGGCGAGGTTGAGCTAAAAAATTGAGAAGACCAAAAAATAAGGCCATTAAAGTTGTTTTCAATGGCCTTGATTTTGTGAATTTACAATTTAGTCAGTAGAGAGTGTTCGTTGATGTATGTTCTAGAATTGATAGCTGAGGGCCAGCTTGTAGTTACGTCCCGGTAAGGTTTTTTCTTCATCATCAGGCCAAACCGAGTAAGTCTCATCCTGAGTTCTAGGCTCGCTAACCAAGGGGCTTGATATGTAAGATATACGCTGTGAAGTTGATAGCCTTCTGCATCCATTCCTCTTTTGAGCTGAGCCTCCGGAAGACGGGTCATATCCATGGCAGTCGTAATGCTGAGATCAGTTGCCAGATGATCCCAAGATTGATTTTATCTTGTGGAGTACTGTTATAGGGCTGGCGAATATCTTCAATAGTGCCAAGGTAAAAGTTGGGCATGCCCTCGACATCCATTTTCACTTGGCTGTAATTAGCAAATAGATCAAGACTGTTGTATTGATGGGTTAATTCTGCTTCGATACCGCTCGAATAGAGCATGCCAATATTTTTACTGGAATAATCTCTATGTGTGGCTTCTGTTGGGGAAGCTGGTACTTTTTGACCATCGACAATGTTGTACATATAAGGTGTGGTGTCGATATAATTTTGCATTATGGCGGTGCCGGGCAAACAGCTGAAACATTGGCTGGCGAATTTGCAAAATAACAATGCCCAGGGTGAGTTTTATCTAACCGATATTATTGCGATGGCACATCGGGATGGCGTTGAAATCGCTACTGCCCATCCAGCCATGTCGGTAACTTTGTTGAACTGAAAAAAACCGTGTTAGGCTAAGGTTCTAAAGCCAATCATCTGACTTATCTGGGGGATGCGGTTATCGGCAGTAAAGTGAATGTCGGTGCTGGCACTATCACCTGTAACTACGATGGCGCCAACAAATTCCAGACCACGATTGAAGATGGTGTGTTTTTGGGTTCCAACAGTTCACTGGTGGCGCTGGCTCTGTGGTGACACATGACGTCGCTGCCGACGAATTGGTGGTCGCACGGACCAAACAACGGCATATCAGCGGTTGGCAAAGACTGGTCAAAATCAAAAAATAAGCTGATTTAAGCGCTATCGTAGCAGCACGACTGGTTTAGCGTGCTGTTCCTTCTTTGATGCCTACTTCCGGCCATTCCTGCACTAATAAGTAGCCCTGATTACGGTAAGTCACCAGCAGTTCTTCCGCTTGACCACTCAGCTGCACTAACTTTTTCCGCAACCGGCTGATGGCAATATCCAGTGCCCGGCCTGCCAGATAAGTATCTGTTTCACCCAATGCCAGCGCTAATTCTGTTCGGCTGATAATTTTTCCCTGATGGGCAATCAGTTTAATCAGCAACTGTTGCTCGTTTTCACTCAATTGCAGTGCATGCTGTTGATAGCACAGTTGACGATTTTCCAGATTAAGCCGGAACTGTAAAAACCGCAGATCGGGTACAGTCACAGCGTGCGGCGGCAAGCGACGCAATAAACCCTGGATGCGAAGCAATAACTCCTGCGGAAATACTGGCTTGCAAATGTAGTCATCAGCACCAGCGCCCAGCCCTTGCACCCGGCTTTGTTCCGACGCGTTGGACGAGATCAAAATTTTACCGATGTGGGGTTTGCATAGCTGGCGGCACAGTTCAATACCACAACCATCCGGTAATTGCACATCGGCGATCAGCAGTCGTAAATCTGGTTGTGACAACATGGACATGGCGGCAGCCAGCGAATGTGCCAGGCTGACCTGGAAACCTTGTTGTTGCAGGAAGGCACTGAGCGCCAACCCAAGCCATTCGTCGTCTTCAACCAACAACACCCGGATTTGTTCAGTCATGCCGCACTCCTTCGATTTTTTGCCGTAGCAACTGCGCACTGCGGCTGGCAAGCTGACTTAATGGCTGTTGTGATGCGGACACTCGACTGAGCTGGGTTTCTAGTGCTGCCAGCCGCTCCGCCAGCAATTCCAATCCCAAAGTAGCTGCCATACCACGCAATTGATGCAGATTGGCCTGCAGTTCAGCGCCATGCAAACTGGGCCACTGGCTGATCTGCTGTTGTAATTCGGCAGCCAGCCCGGCTAATTTTTGTTGCACCAGTTGCGCCGGTAAATAACAGGCGAAACTTTGAAAGGTCAGGCTGTTGGCTATTAACGGCCAGGGCAACAATTGACGAATACTTTGTTGTAACTGTGCCAGCTCTACCGGCTTAGTCAGCACTTGTTTAATGCCTGCAGCCAAACAATCCTGCTGCAATTGCCGGCTGGTATCGGCGGTTAATGCCAGCACAGGTGGCAGTGTGCTTGGCAGGGGGCCAGCCAGCTGTTGTTGCAACTGCCGGAACAAACTCAGGCCATCACTGTCTGGCAGATTCATATCTAGCAATATCAGCTCAAAGCTGTGTTGCTGACAGAGACCAAGCGCTTCTGCCGCAGTGGCGGCCACCAAAACCAGATGACCATCGTGTTGTAGCAGTGCTTTAATGATCTGCTGATTTAATTCAACATCTTCTACCAGCAAAATATGCAGAGGTGGTATGGTACTGCTGGCGACAGTCGCTATGGAATCCGAAGCGCTGATCGGTGTCAGCGGCAACTGAAAGTAAAAACAGCTGCCAACACCGGGCTGGCTGGTAAATTTTAATTCCGCCCCCAATAATTGCAGTGCTTTTTGACATAAAGATAAACCCAGGCCAGTACCTTCCCGCAGTTCCTGCTGCGAAGCCCGGATAAAAGGCGTCAGAATATCGCGCTGGTCGTCAGGGTTGATGCCAATACCACTGTCTTCGACCGCAAAGTGGATGCTGTGTTGTGGTCCGGTCTGATCCGTCAGTTGCATCTGCAGCCGGACAAAGCCATGATCAGTATATTTAATGGCATTCCCCAGCAAATTGATTAGCACCTGCCGTACTTTGCCCTGATCAAAACTATAGATTTGCTGCGAACTCAGCTGTTCTGTTTGCAAACTCAAGTGTAATTGCCGTGATTGCGCCAGTGGCTGCATACTGTCGACGATACTGTGCAACCAGGGAACTAATAAGGTGTCCTTTGATTGGATTTGCACCTGACCATGCTCCAGACTGGCATGCTCCAGCACTTGTTGCGCCATCGTCGATAATGCCATGCCTGCGTCAATAATAATGCTGCAGTCCTGCTGTAATTGCTGATCCTGTTGCCGCAATTTCATCAGTTGTGCTTTGCCGACAATGGCATTTAACGGGGTTCGTAATTCGTGGCTCAATGACGCCAGAAAGCGGCTTTTTAACGCGGCTTCGGCTTTGCTTTGCTGTTGTAAAGTATCCAACATCTGAATGCGTCGTTCGGAACAGAGCAGAAAATAACTCAGTGTCAAACCATAGACCACAAAATATGATAAAGCCGCCACCGCCACATTTAACAGGTTGAGGCGAAAGATGCCGCCTAAGTCACCGACCAACAGGATATATGCAATACGATAGCTCATCAGCATGATTAATAACATCAGGACCGCCTGAAACAGTTTGACTCCTAACGAAAACCCTGTTTTTTGCTTGGCTCTCAGCACCCGGATACTCAGCAAGCTACAAAGGGAAAACATCAGACTGACCAGGATAATGCGGCCATCGGTATAAGGCGTGATATAGGTGAAATACAAAAAAGTCAGGCTAAAGCTGAGCGTGAGTAAGGTTAACAAGTTTTTGTTGCGCTGGTAGCCGAAGAATAAGCGGGTGCCCCATAAAATGGCTAACACTGCGGCCAGCAAAATATGGTTGGCTAACACCACTCCCAGCCAAACCGGTGTCTTGCTTTGAGTACTGAGTAATAACAACCCTAGCGGCAGCAGGCTATTGCCAATCGCCCACTGTTTCGGGCCAGCAAAATCTTTATTCAGCAGATATAACGGCCAGATAAATAAAGCACAGGCCAAAGTCACCATGACCGAAGCTAACGAATGCGCGAGCGGATCCAACATTACCACACCTGGAATGCCTTCAATCGGCATCTCTGACTACTACAACCTAGCTATTTTACCCTGTTTAGTGAGGAATCATAGGGTAACTTTCGTACCTATTGCGGGTTTAATAACAAACCAGCGCTGCCGTTACTTTTCTACTTTCCCGACTGCTACATCATCGACAGCTGTTACATGACGTTACACAGCATCCGGCCTTTTTGTTCAGAAATTGGAACCAACATGTTAGCATCCGGCAATTTTTTATTCTGGTGAATGACTCACCACTGATTATTACTTTGCTATGGAGCAGATATGATTCGCCTCTTGCAGTTAGCTATTTTGTGTATTGCCCTGACCGCATGGCCCGGCTGGGCGATGCAAATTTTTGTCACAACGCTGACCGGTAAAACTATTACGCTGGATGTGGAAGGTTCTGACACCACTGAAAACGTGAAAGCTAAAATTCAGGATAAAGAGGGTTATCCGCCTGACAGTTATGCTTTGTTTTTTAAGCAAACTAAAATGGCAAACGATGTTTACACTTTAGCTGATTACAACATTGGCAAAGAAAGTAAATTAATCATGCTGTTGCCTGATAGTTACCTTTTTCAAGGTCCGCTCGCCGTAAACGGTTACTGTTCCAGCGGTTTCTATCCTTCGATCCCGGGCGGCGGGGTTTTAATTTTGGCGCTATCGGGACCAGGCGGTTATTGTGCAATCAATGAAGAAGGGTTGGTGAGTCATGCAAATGCGTTCAATACAACTGGATTTCGCATCGAAAATTCCAGAGCCACTTTTATCCCGAAAAGTATTCTGTTAGTTAACAAAGCAGATAAGCAACTCGTTGCTACTGTTACCTCTCTGGACAAAGATAATAATGAAATTTTTCATGAAAATTTTACGATTGAGCCCGGGACTAATGGACTAAGTTTGAGCGCTGCTCATGGTTATACTGGCGACTTATCAATTCAATTGAGTCAGGGCGCCGAGGTTTACCTCAAAGGCTTTGGTATTATTCCAAAGCCTGAGAATACAGCACCGATTCTTTCAGGTCAGCCAGCAACAACGGTGTTTGCAGGTAGTTTATATAGTTTTACCCCAACAGCGTTGGATGCTCAGGGAGACAGACTAACATTTTCCATTGCCAACAAACCCGTTTGGGCAACTTTTGATACTGCCACTGGCGGCCTATCCGGCAGTCCAGATTTTGAGCATGTTGGTGACTATCCCAATATCCAAATCAGTGTCAGTGATGGATTGTTGAGTGCGTCATTAGCAGCATTTTCTATTCACGTGAAGGCTCCTGTTTACCAGGTCAGTTTTATCGATGCCGATGGCAAGCCATTATCGACCCAGCAAATCACTCATGGCCAAGCGGCGACAGCACCAGCTGTGCCGACACGGGAAGGGTATACCTTCACCGGTTGGGATGTGAGTTTTGCTAATATCACTTCAGCTTTAACAGTGACGGCGCAATACAGCCAGAATGTATATTTCGTAAGCTTTGTTGATGCCGAAGGTCAGTCATTATCGACCCAGCAAATTACTCATGGCCGGGCGGCAACAGCGCCAGCTGTGCCAGCGCGGGAAGGGTATACTTTCACCGGTTGGGATGTCAGTTTTGCTAATATCACTTCAGCTTTAACAGTGACGGCGCAATACAGCCAGAATGTTTATGTCGTCAGCTTTGTTGATGCCGAAGGTCAGTTATTATCGACCCAGAAAATCATTCATGGCCAAGCGGCGACAGCGCCAGCTGTGCCGACGCGGGAAGGGTATACCTTCACTGGTTGGGATGTCAGTTTTGCTAATATCACTTCAGCTTTAACCGTGACAGCTCAATACAGCCAGAATGTGTATGTCGTCAGCTTTGTTGATGCTGAAGGTCAGTTGTTATCAACCCAGCAAATTACTCATGGCCGGGCGGCAACAGCGCCAGCTGTGCCGACGCGGGAAGGGTATACTTTCACCGGTTGGGATGTCAGTTTTATTAACGTGACTTCAGCTTTAGCAGTGACGGCGCAATATAGCCAGAATATGTATGTGGTCAGCTTTGTCGATGCCGATGGCAAGCAGATTGCGACCCAGCAAATTACTCATGGTCAGTCGGCAACAGCGCCAGCTGTGCCAGCGCGGGAAGGGTATACCTTCACCGGTTGGATGTCAGTTTTGCTAATATCACTTCAGCTTTAACAGTGACAGCGCAATACAGTCAGAATGTGTATGTCGTAAGCTTTGTTGATGCCGATGGCAAGCAGATTGCGACTCAGCAAATCACTCATGGCCAAGCAGCGACTGCACCAACGGCACCAGAGCGGGAAGGTTATACCTTCACTGGCTGGGATGCGGACTTTAGCAAAGTCACTGCCGCCTTAACGGTAAATGCCCTGTACAAAGAGCGTCTGTATCAGGTCAGTGTCAATACGGTCGCAGGGGTGACGATCAGCCCAGCGCAACAAGCAATTCCCCATGGCCAATCTGCGGTGTTTAGTCTGATGCAAACCGATCCGGCGCTTTATCTGCAAGTGCGTGGTTGCGGTGCTGTGCTGCGACAACAAACCATCCACACCGCCGCCATTACGGCAGATTGTATGGTCGAATTGCAAAGTTTCGCTGCTTTTGCGGTGCAAGCAGCCGTCCAGACGAATCTGGTCACTGCCAATCAGTCTGTTGCGGTAACTGTCAGCGGTGGCAGTGGCCAGTTCCGCTGGTTGGGTGGTGAGGTGTTGCGAGCGAACCAGCTGCAGCAGCTATCGCCAGAACAAGTCAGCACTCTCTTCAAGGCGGTTTCCGCCACTGAATTTATCTTTAGCAGTCAGCAAACCGGTCGTTATCAGTTGCAGTTGCAGGATGAACAAAGCCAGCAAATTCAGATACTGACGCTGGAAGTGCATCCATTTGTTGCTTTTACTGCCGCCTCACAACAGGTTGCACAGCAAACGGCAGCCAAAATCAGTATTTGGCTCAGTGATGAAGCGATCAGCTATCCGGTGACGGTAGAGTTTAGCGCTGAAGGCGTTCAGCTTAGCGAGGAGAAGTTGTTGATTGATCTGCAGGACGAGCGGCGTCGCAGTTATCAGTTATCGGAGCAAACCAGTAATAATGCCACGATCAAGCTGACCGCAGTCAGTTCAGGCAATGCGGTTTTGGGCACACCGGCGATCCATCAACTGCAGACTGGCGCTATGGCCAGCACTGCTGCGTTGCAGGTCAGCATAGAACAGGACGGTTTATCTGGTTATGCCGTCCGGCAGGAAGCTGGTTTGATCAGGTTGCAGGCAGGCAATAGTCACGACAAAGTGCTGGATTATCGCTGGGAGTTAGGCGAGTTAGCTGCCGCTGCTGTGGTGGAAGCTGATGTGGTGATGCTGGATCCTGCCAAGTTACAAGGCCGTTATCAGTTTAAGCTGCAAGCGACTGACAATAATCAAACTCTGGAAACGGATCTGGTGTTGTTGGTGGTGGCTGGTTGCGCGCATGATCATTGTGGCAGCGAGCTTGACCAGAGCGGTTTGCCAGCGGCAGCGAATTTATTCACTGCCCAGCCTGGCCGGTTACCGCTTTGTCCAAAAGTTGAACAGGACCAGAATGGCCGAGTCAGTAGCTGTACCCCGGCCGAAGCAGGCGTTAGTTATTTGGAAATTCCGGCGCAATATCAACTGACGCTGGGTCAACAAAGTGAGGCCAGTTCCTGGGCCAGTGGCCAGTTTGGCGTGGCGTTGAATGACGGCGCTTTACCTGATCAAGGCTACCAGCAACAAAGCCAGTTGGTCGATTTTGAGATCCGAAACCTGAATAATCAGGGTGAAAGTGTGCCTGTTGTGATCCCGTTGCCGCAAGGCCGTCAGATCAATACTGAAAGTGTCTGGCGTAAACATCACAATGGCCGCTGGTTTGATTTTGTGCAAAACAGCCGTAATCAGTTGTTTAGTGCAGGCAAAAATAGTGAAGGCCGTTGTCCGTTGGTGTCAGATGTGGTGTGGACACCGGGTTTAACTGCGAAGGATGAATGTGTGCGGTTAATTATTGAAGATGGCGGTCCAAATGATGCTGATGGTAAAGCCAATTGTGTCATTGTTGATCCCGGAGTACTGGCGCAGGTAGTACGGACCGATAAAGTCTATAACACTGCGGGTGGCAGCACCGGCTGGTGGTCTTTGGTCGGTTTGTTGGCATTGGTGCTGCGGCGTCGGGTAGGACTGCTGTTGCTAGTGGCGGGTTCTGCACCTGTGGTCGCAGAGCCCATGGCGCTGGATAAGATGTATCTGCGTGCGACTGTTGGTCAGATGGATACCGACAGCCGTTTTCAGTTACAAGGTCAGCAATTCAGCGCGGAGCAGGAGCAGCGGCTGGCCTGGCAACTGCATGGGGGCTATCAGTTAAATACATACCTGGCGCTGGAAGGCGGTTGGTTGGATGCTGGTGAGTTAACGGTGCGCCTGCCTGGTGTGTTGCAACAGACTGAGTTGCCTGATGTTGCACGACTGGTCAGCGGTTCAGGTTATGGTCCAACATTGGCGGTGCGTTTGTCTTATCCTCTGGCTGGCCCGGTTTCCGTGTTTGGCACTGCTGGTGGCTGGTATTTAATGCAGCGGCAGCAGTTATTTGATACTGCTGCTGAATCACGCTCGCAGCAAAATTGGCAAGCTGCCTACACCGCGGGTCTAAGCTGGACCTTGTCAGAACAATGGTCCGTTCAGCTTAGTTATGGTAGCTATCAGACATCACCACAAGTCAGTAATCTGACCGCTGTCGGTATTCAGTGGCATTTTTGATCTTGTTAACTGCTGGCAAATTACAGTTTTAGTCGCTGGCAGCTTTCTATTGTTGACCCCGCCTTTGTTGCGGGGTTTTTTATGTGTGCGCAGTTATCTGACTGTGTCCGCGCCGAAAATCGAGCTACTCAGCTTAAATCGCATTATTTAGGATCCTCGACTCAACAAAAGTCTTGATGTGGAGGACTTGCTATGCCGCGCCCAAGAAGAACTCAGATGAGTGTCGAACTGCTTATTTAATATCCCCCATTTCTATCATTACTGCAGTCGTGTCATTTGGCGTGCACTCTTTTGTAGATAAGGGGTATGGGGTATGGGGTAATGATGCTTTTTCGGCTAAAAACTATGACCATCGCTGAGCTTGGCAAGTTGTTTCATGGCCCTGTTGAAACCTTGCAAGAATTTACCTCAGATTCAGATAATCATTGCGAACACTTAGAAAAGTGACGATGACACTTTGCGCTTTGTTGCCAGTACCTCAAAGTGGCTGACTTCAAACTTAGTCATTGGCTTTACCTTTCTACACCGCCAACCAAACAATGGGCTGGGTGACTCTGACTAAAAATCACTATTTTTCAGTTAAATAGCACTATTTAGCCATCATCCACTTGAACTATACCTTATCGGTTTATTTGCGACCTAATGACTTGTCGTTGCTTGAATCTAAACTCCGAGTGAATGATGTTGCTTTAACTTGGGAGGCCGGATTTCTTGCACTCACGCTGACCACTTTAGCGGCTTCATTTGGGGGGCTAAGCCTCTTTTGGTTGCTTCAACGTAGAGCTAAGCGCTTCGAAGCTAGGTTGAGTAAATAAGCAGAATTTACAGTACATAGCGTAGGCGCAGTGCCGTTTGTTCAACAGGGGATAGCGCGAGCCACTGTTCTCGGATTTCCACGGCTTCCTGCGGATAGTCGGTAATGAGCACATCGGCTCCCAGCGCCAACATGCGCAGCATTTGCCGTGGATTATTTACTGTCCATACATGCACTTGCTTACCTCCTTTGTGTGCTCTGGCGATAAATTTTTCGTTAGTAATCGATTGATTGACCGCTAAGAATTGTGTATTTGCCTTAATGGGATCGCCAATGGATTGAGTGACGATAAGGCCAGTGTGAATGGAAGGGTCGAGTCGTTGCACTTCTTCAATGGCTCTTGCTTCGAGCGATGTAATCACCACTTGTTGTGTCATTTTCTCTTGTTGCAATAAGGCGACAACGGCCTGCGCTAAGCTGGGATCGGCTTGATTATATTTAAGCTCAATGTTCAAACCGATTTTGTTGCGTGCCTCATTAAGCATCTCTAGTAGTGTTGGTACGGATTCCCCTGCAAAGGCAGCACTGTGCCAGCTCCCCGCATCAAGCTGTTGCATTTCACTCGCGCTGAGGTTAGCAACTCGCCTTGGATCGCCCGCTATGCGCATTAAATCAGCATCGTGCAATACCATTAAGGTGCCATCGGATGCCGTTTGCACATCGATTTCGGCATAATCCGCCTTTTCTGCAATCGCTAAACGCAAAGCCGCAAGGGTATTTTCTGGTGCCCTAGCAGCACCAGCACGGTGGGCAGTAATCAGGATGTCATCCCTTTGAGGTTCACTATTTAGGGCATATACCCCTAATCCCAACATGATTAAAAAAGTGCCGACCAACACCCCGCTTATTGTATAAAGCGACAGTTCAGACGTTCTTTTTACTGTTTGTCGCCCAAGGCGTTCTAACCCTGCGGGTTTTTCTCCCAGCTGGCGGTATAACAGCAATATGATAAAGGCTTCGCCAAACATTCCGAGTAAGGACCATGCCGCGCTGAGCATAAAAATCAGTGCAGAAACGAGGGCCAATATGGCTAATTCTGCCGAAAGTGTCAGCGTAACCCTATCGAGTAAAGTATCGGCTCCCCAGGAGATCAGCAGTATTAAGGGATACACCAAAGCACCTATCCTCAACCACCAACCCGCAGCGTGCCACATAATCGGGCGTTCATTGCCTGCGCTTAATTGCCAACTGCGTTTGAGTGCCGTCAAAGCATCGGTCGTTTCACTCACAATAATCGTCAGTGAAAAGGCCGCTTTGGCCCACAGATATAAGGCAACAAGGACATAGATTATCGCTAAGAAGGCCATACTCGTTAAGGCGAGATACCAGTCTATAGGCTTAAAATACAAGTAGTAATTGATGTCGTGTCCCTGTAGAAACACGCTGAAAATCAGATATCCTAGTCCGATAAAAGGTACGCTGAGCAGCAACAAGCAAGCCGCATAAATGCTACCAAGGCGAATAAATACGGGTAAGCGCGCAGTCGCGAAAATCAGCGCCCGCACTGGGCCAATGGGAATATCATATAAGCCAGATGCTGCGAGAATTGTGACTCCAGCACGTTGGGTAAAAAACACGGTAAAGCTACTGAATAGAGTAATGACCATAAACAGCAAGCCATAGGGAGACATGGCAAAGGCGATTAAGTCGTAATTGGTAATGGTGACATTGCCCGTTTTGGCAATCAGATGGCGCAGTAGCCAGCCAAAAGACGGGACGACAATACCCGCCGACACTAAGGTGAATAACAGTTCAAATTCAATGAGTTTTCTACCGCAGCGACGAATGGCTTTAAGCGTGTCATGCCAGTAACTGTGTTCAGGATTGAGCATGCAGCTTCCTTAATCGTGCGAGTTTAGGACTGTAATTTAGCAGCGTTTCTGGTTGACGGTTAGTCATCGAATTTATTACCTTGGGTAAGATGATGATTTATGCCTGTCTGTTGCTTTCGGTGGTGTGCTTTGTAAAACAGATAATTACACTCAATAGTGTATGCCATATAGGGGTACGAACCTTTATAATCCTGATGGATGTAGGGATAACAGGTTGATAGGGACAATGAGTAAGTTTTTTTGGGTACTGATGGCATTTTCATTACTGGCAGTGTTGATTGTGCTGAATTCTACGGGAGTGATAATCCATATCCCAACATCTCGAGTTTTGAATAATATTGCACATATTGCCTCCCCTTTGCTGCTGGTGATTTCTATTGTTGTTGCCAATATTGTGGGTATCGGGATCTTTATCTATTTCAAACATTGGGTATATGTGGTTGTGAGCACGCTGATGGTAATACCTTCTATTTTGTTTTTATGGTTGATTTTTAATATGTTTTAGCCCGTTGCTTTTAAAAATGTTGAGAGGTAAGTCATCGATATTTGCAACCGATTGCTAAATCTCCCAAGATGAAACGCAACCATCGTTAATTCGGCGCGAAAAATGAGTGCTAGCTCAAAGGTTTGTGCATTTGTGGTGGATTGGGATGATATTTGCTGAACTTCGGTGGTACAGGATTATCAGAGGATTAAGCAAGCCTCTGATTTTTATGTTAGCCAAGGAGTTATTGATGAGAAATCCCGTACTTTCAAGCCTTGTTCTTGCCCTGTTTTTGGGGGCTCCACTGGCGAATGCCAATATAGAATCGATCGAAAATCTTCAGGGTATTCGTGCATTACAACAGCAAGCGCCGCAGTTATTAAGCTCAGGTTTACCAAATGAGCAGCAATTTTCACTGCTTAAACAAGCTGGTGTGGATGTGGTGATCAATCTTATGCCGGACAGCAGTAAAGATGCCCACCCTGATGAAGGTAAACTCGTGACTCAGGCCGGAATGGACTATGTGTATATTCCCGTGGACTGGCAAAATCCAAAGGTCGAAGATGTGGAAGCCTTCTTTGCGGCTATGGATCAGCATAAGGGGAAAGATGTATTAGTGCATTGTCTCGCTAATTATCGAGCCTCAGCGTTTGCTTATTTATATCAGTTAAAACAAGGCCAAAATCCCAACATGGCACAGACCATGGCGCCATGGAATAATGAGTTAGCGATTTACCCTAAGTGGCAAGCACTGCTGAATGAGATTAGAGCGAAATATAAACTTTGATTTATGTTCCGTTATAAACACTCTCTAAAAAGGTGCGGGAGTAGATTAGTTGACACAATCAACTAATCTCGATATTGTTGATACAGTCAACTATATCGAGAGCCTTCTATGTCGTCATTGTCACTCAGTGAAACCTTACACAGATTAGTGCATGCCTACAAAAAGCAATTGCGTAGTGATATTGCTGCACAAGAGATTGATTTACCTGTCACTCATATCCGTGCCTTGAAGGGGGTTTGTCGTAATCCTGAATCGACGGCCCAGTCTATCGCCCTGCGTATGCAGCGGGATAAAGCACAAATTACCCGTGTTCTTAATGAGCTACAGCAGAGCGGGTTGATCACTAAAATCGATAACCCTAAGGATGGCCGCAGCCAGTTACTGCGACCTACGGCTGAGGGGGAAAAGATCATGACTCAGATCAATGCCTCAGAACGTAAAACCGTGGCGCGCATGACGCAGGCGCTCAGTTCAGACGAAGTTGATACTTTTATTAAACTTGCCAATAGGATCAGTAAAAGTGTGGATGATGCCGCTGCCGCCAAAAGTGAAACTGATTGCCTTACTCAAAAAAGACCATCTAGTAAGCCAAAAGATACGGCTGGAAACGGAGCCATTGAGTTGCGCTTAACGGCAGAAAACGCAATAGGAGAAAATCATAATGAATAAACCTGCACCACGTGAGCTAGAAGTGATCCGCGCGACTTATATCACTCCGCATATGTTACGCATCACCTTAGGCGGTGCGGGATTGGCTGGATTTCCTGTCGATCAAGAGAGTGCCTATATCAAGTTGTTATTCCCACAAGCGGGTGAGCGTCCATTAATGCGAACTTACACTATCCGCCAGCAACGCGATGATGAAATCGATGTGGATTTTGTGCTGCACGATACTGACGGCCCCGCATCGAGTTGGGCGAAAACGGTGCAGGTGGGCGAACTCATTCAAATTGGTGGACCCGGGCTTAAAAAACTGATCAATTTTGAGGCGGATTGGTTTTTACTCGCAGGTGATATGACAGCCTTACCCGCCATTAGCGTGAATCTGGCAAAATTACCAAACAATGCCGTGGGTTACGCTGTGATTGAAGTGCTAAGCGAGGCTGACATTCAGCCTCTCGTACATCCTGAACACGTGGAGCTGCATTGGGTGATCAATCCTGAGGCCGATCCCGAAGGTCGCCCTTTGATCGAGCGAATTGCCCAATTACCTTGGCTTGCTAGCGAGCCCGCCGTATGGATTGCCTGTGAATTTAATAGCATGCGCGCGTTAAGAAGACACTTTAAGCAAGCGCATTCATTGCCTAAGAGTCATTTTTATACCTCGAGCTATTGGAAAATAGGTTGTAACGAAGGTGAGCATAAGCTGGTAAAACAAGAAGATGAACAGTTAGAAAATGGGGCCAGTGTTTAAATCCAGATAAGGTCGCCAAGTTTGACTTAACGACCTTATCTAACCTTTCGCTTATGCCGTTTTTGCTGCTGATGCACCTATTATTGATGCACTTAGGCTACTGGTGAACTAGCTTGCCATTCTTCACTACATCTTTGCAGGGATTGACGCCGTAGCTGTAGGCCAACTGCGCAGGCGTAGCGATATCCCAAAGACAAAAATCGGCTTGTTTGCCAACGACTAAGCTGCCAACCGTGTCTTCAATTCCGAGTGCTTTGGCGGCATTTAAGGTGAGTCCAGTTAGGGCTTCTTCTGGCGTTAAGCGGAACAAGGTGCAGCCCATATTTAGCATCAACAGGGTTGAGCAAATGGGGGATGAACCAGGGTTGAAATCGCTGGCGAGCACCATAGGTACGCCGTATTGGCGCAGTAAATCGATAGGTGGTTTTTGGGTTTCCCGCAAAAAGTAAAAGGCGCCCGGCAGCAGTACGGCGCAGGTGCCGCTTTCACTTAAGGCTTTTACGCCTGCCTCATCTAAATATTCGATATGATCCACAGACTTAGCACCAAGACGTGCGGCCAGTGCGCTGCCACCCATATTAGTTAACTGCTCGGCATGGAGCTTAATCTCTAAGCCCGCCGCTTTGGCTGCGCAGAGTACCCGTTCAGTTTGCTCAAGGTTAAAGGCGATATTTTCGCAGAATACATCCACTGCATCAGCAAGATTTTCGGCGATCACCGCGGGTAGCATCTTATTGATAATTAAGTCGACATAGCCGTCGCTATTGTCTTTATATTCTGGCGGAATTGCATGGGCGCCAAGGAATGTGGTCTTCACATCTACGTGGTGATGCTTGCCGAGCTCGCGGGCGACACGCAGGATTTTCAATTCAGTTTCAGTATCTAAGCCGTAACCCGATTTTATCTCAACCGTAGTCACTCCTTCTTTGGCCAGCGCGTTTAAACGCTGACGGCCGAGTTCAAATAATTCTGCTTCATCCGCTTCGCGGCAAGCTTTAACGGTTGAAATAATGCCGCCACCTGCACGAGCAATGTCTTCGTAACTGGCGCCCTGTAGGCGTAACTCAAATTCATTGGCGCGATTACCGGCAAAGATTAAGTGGGTGTGGGCGTCAATTAATCCTGGGGTGATCCAGCCGCCTTTGCCCCTGTAAACGGGAATTGACAACACATCGAAGGCGGGCAGTTCGCTGCGGGGGCCAAGCCAAGCAATTTTGCCATCTTTTACTGCGATGGCCGCGTTGGTGATCGCACCATAAGGTGCTGATACGGAAGGGTCCATTGTGGCTAAGTTAACGTCTATCCAAACCTGATCCCAAGACATGTATTCCCCTCGCTGTGCTGGCAGATGTTAACCAAGTGATTAACGGTTTATTAAATTTATGTGAGCTGGCTTGTATTTACTTGTATATACAAGCTAGGATTGTAGCCGCAATTTTGAACGTTTGAAAGAGTGAATAGCACCTAGATTCTAGCGCTTTATATTGAGGAAATGTTTTGGCTACACCTAAGTTTGCAGAAATTAAGCAATACATTATCTCCTCTATCGAGTCGGGTGAGTGGGAAGAGCATGCTCGCGTGCCTTCTGAGAATCAGCTTGCCGATTTGTTTACCTGCAGCCGAATGACGGCGCGACGTGCGCTAACCGAGCTGACGGATAGCGGTGTGCTTGAGCGTTCTCAAGGGCTAGGCACCTTCGTCGCTGGGTGTAAATCCCAGTCGTCTATGTTGGCGATCCGCAATATTGCCGATGAGATAAAAGACCGCGGCCACGGCTATAGCGTGCAGCAATGGGTGTTAGAACAAGTCGCGGCGAGTCAGAGTATCGCCATTGCCCTTGGGCTTGAGCACGGTGCGACAGTATTCCATTCGATCTTAGTGCATTGCGAGCAGGGCTTACCGTTGCAAGTTGAAGAGCGTTATGTGAATCCTGAGCTGGTACCTGATTATTTATTGCAGGATTTTACCCAGCAGACACCCCACGAATATTTGTCCCAAGTGGCACCGCTGACCGAGGCGCATCACACGATTGAAGCGATTATCGCCAGTGAAGCATTACAGCAAAGGCTCGAAATCCCCGCCACTGAGCCCTGTTTACAGATTTTACGCCGCACTTGGTCACGCCAAGGCGTCGTGAGTTTTGCAAAATTAGTTCATCCAGGTAGCCGCTTTAAACTCGGCGGCCACTTAACCTTTAGTAAGTAACGTTAGATGTAGATTTAAATCAGTAACCTTAACAGCTTTACCCTATTAGATTATTTCGACAAATAGATAGATAAAAACACAATAAAAACAATAGTGCTAACCCGTATTAGCGACTTAGCGAATACGAGTTAGCACCACAGGTTGAAAGAGGAAAATTCAATGGATAAGCGCCACGACCCAAGCCGCCGCATTATTGCACCGCATGGCACACAATTAAGCTGTAAGAGTTGGCTCACAGAAGCGCCAATGCGTATGTTAATGAACAACTTACATCCCGATGTCGCCGAGCGCCCAGAAGACTTAGTCGTCTACGGCGGTATCGGCCGCGCCGCCCGCGATTGGGATTGTTATGACAAAATCATCGAAGTCTTACAACGCCTCGAAGGCGACGAAACCTTATTAGTGCAATCGGGCAAACCTGTGGGCGTATTTCGCACCCATACTGATGCACCGCGCGTGCTGATTGCTAACTCAAACCTAGTGCCACATTGGGCGAACTGGGAGCATTTCAACGAGTTAGACAAGCTCGGTTTGGCCATGTACGGTCAGATGACGGCTGGTTCTTGGATCTATATCGGTACTCAAGGCATAGTTCAAGGTACCTACGAGACCTTTGTCTCGGTCGCAAAACAGCACTTTGAGGGTATCTCTAAAGGCAAATGGATCCTCACCGGCGGGTTAGGCGGTATGGGCGGCGCACAAACGCTGGCGGGGACTATGGCTGGCTTCTCTGTGTTAGCCTGTGAAGTCGACGAGACCCGCATCGATTTCCGTTTGCGTACTCGCTATGTTGACAAAAAAGCCACTTCGCTCGATGAAGCATTGGCGATGATTGAAGAAGCGAACCAAGCTGGCAAGCCAGTATCAGTGGGCTTATTAGCGAATGCCGCCGATGTGTTTGCTGAATTAGTTAAACGCGGCGTTACCCCAGATGTCGTGACTGACCAAACTTCGGCACACGACCCATTAAACGGTTATCTACCGCAGGGTTGGACTATGGCTGAGGCCGCCGCCATGCGTAAAACCGACGAAGCGGGCGTAGTGAAAGCGGCGAAAGCCTCGATGGCGGTGCAAGTACAAGCCATGCTCGACCTGCAAGCCGCGGGTGCAGCCACGCTCGATTACGGTAACAACATTCGCCAAATGGCGTTTGAAATGGGCGTTGAAAATGCCTTCGATTTCCCAGGTTTTGTACCTGCTTATATTCGCCCACTGTTCTGTGAAGGCATTGGCCCGTTCCGCTGGGTGGCGTTATCTGGCGATCCCGAAGATATCTACAAAACCGACGCTAAAGTCAAAGAACTGATCCCAGATAATCCACACCTGCACAATTGGTTAGACATGGCGCGCGAACGTATTGCCTTCCAAGGTCTGCCTGCGCGTATTTGCTGGGTGGGCTTAAAAGATCGCGCTCGCTTGGCGTTAGCTTTCAACGAAATGGTTAAAAACGGTGAGTTGTCGGCGCCCGTGGTAATCGGTCGCGACCACTTAGATTCTGGCTCAGTGGCCAGCCCGAACCGGGAAACCGAATCTATGCTGGACGGCTCTGATGCAGTATCCGATTGGCCATTACTGAACGCACTACTCAACACCGCCAGCGGCGCAACTTGGGTGTCTTTGCACCACGGCGGCGGTGTCGGCATGGGCTTTAGCCAACATTCGGGTGTGGTCATTGTGTGTGACGGCACAGATGCGGCGGCAAAACGGGTTGGCCGCGTGTTGTGGAATGACCCAGCGACAGGCGTGATGCGCCATGCCGATGCGGGCTACGAGATTGCGAAAAACTGCGCCAAGGAGCAGGGCCTCGATTTACCTATGCAAGACTAGCCGATGCTAACGACTCAATAACAATAATAACTAAAAGCTTGGAGCTAAAAATATGAAATCTGTGAATCACTTAGTGTTAACGCCGGGCAGCTTGAGCCTAGCGCAATTGCGCGAAATCAGCCGTCATAAGTTGACACTGGAACTCGCACCAGAGGCGATTACTGATATCAACACCAGTGCGCAAATCGTGCAAAAAGTGTTGGATGAAGGCCGCACCGTTTACGGCATCAACACGGGCTTTGGCTTGTTGGCCAATACCAAGATAGCGCCCGAAGATCTGCAATTGCTGCAACGTTCTATCGTGTTGTCACACGCCGCTGGCACGGGGCAATACATGCAAGATGCCACAGTGCGCTTGATGATGGTGTTAAAAATCAACTCATTAAGCCGTGGTTTTTCAGGCATTCGTTTAGAAGTGATTAACTTCTTAATCAGCTTAGTGAACGCCGAAGTTTATCCCTGCGTGCCTGAAAAAGGTTCAGTCGGCGCCTCGGGTGACTTAGCGCCACTGGCGCACATGTGTTTGCCTATGCTGGGCGAAGGCGAAATGAGCTATCGAGGCGAGTTAATTTCTGCCGCCGAAGGTTTAGAAATTGCTGGTCTCAAGCCAATCGATTTAGCGGCCAAAGAAGGGCTGGCTTTGCTTAACGGCACACAAGCGTCGACTGCGCTGGCGCTGGAAGGGTTGTTCCATGCCGAAGACTTGTTCGCAGCAAGTTCAGTGATCGGTGCCATGAGCGTCGAAGCGGCTATGGGCAGCCGTAGCCCGTTTGATCCTCGCATCCATGCGGCGCGTGGTCAGAAAGGTCAAATCGATTCGGCCATGGTCTTCCGTCATCTACTGGGTGAAGAGTCTGAGATAAGCTTAAGTCACGCTAACTGTGAAAAGGTGCAAGATCCTTACTCACTGCGCTGTCAGCCACAGGTGCTGGGTGCTTGCTTGACCCAAATTCGTCACGCGGCCGATGTGTTAGGCACAGAGGCCAATGGCGTAACCGATAATCCACTGGTGTTCCAAGACACGGGCGATATCATTTCGGGCGGTAACTTCCACGCCGAACCCGTGGCTATGGCGGCGGATAATCTGGCGATTGCAATTGCTGAACTGGGCTCCATTGCCGAGCGTCGTATTGCACTGCTAATCGATTCTAGCCTGTCAAAATTGCCGCCTTTCCTGGTGAAAAACGGTGGCGTTAACTCAGGCTTTATGATCGCCCAAGTGACGGCGGCGGCATTGGCGTCCGAGAACAAAACCTACGCACATCCGGCATCAGTTGACAGCTTGCCAACATCGGCTAACCAAGAAGACCATGTTTCTATGGCGACCTTTGCTGCCCGCCGCTTGCGCGATATGAGCGAAAATACCCGTGGTGTACTGGCAATTGAATTGTTAGCGGCGGCTCAGGGTTTAGATTTTCGTGCTCCTTTAGCCCCAAGTGCTGCAGTGGCTAAGGCTAAAGCCGAATTGCGTGAAGTCGTCGCCTATTACGATAAAGACAGATACTTCGCGCCAGATATCGAAGCCGCGACCGATTTGTTGTATACAGCGAGCTTTAACACTTATCTGCCTGCAGGAACGCTAGCCAGCTTTTAGGCGTTTGTTTTAGTTTAATGGCTGAACAGGTGTTTACTCCGCGGGAATAGGCTGCACTGAGGCGCTTTTGTTATCGCGCCCAGATTTTGCACCTCAATGTGCTAAAAATAAGCGTTAAAAGGCAAAATTTAAGGTGCAGGCAGATTGCTTGTGCCTTTTTATTTGGTTTTTTCCTGCTTTTCCTCGATCTTTGTCTTTGCCATTTTGGTGTGTTTAACACCGCAGACTCTGCAATTTTTACCCTAATCTTTACATTGTCAGTTTTTGTGGCTGTCTATCCCTCTAGAAACCGTTACCTTTGTGTTTTTATCCGCCATCATTATGCATATTTGAATGTATTTAATCATTTTTAATAACCACAACCCTATGATATGGGACAATATGGGCTCGCAATGTTGGACAAATTGTCCTTTGTGGTTTTTTGGTTTTTAATTCCTTTTATTGTTCTTTGATTATTATTAGTTGGGTTTTAATTCTTTATTTGTAATATTTTTTGGAGTTAAGTTCTGTGGTTGTTTATTTGGGATCTTGATCTCATGTCATTATTTGTTATCTATTTCTTCTTTGGGGATAATCTTAAATTAAGTGTGGTCTTTAGTAGGACTCACTCAATCGGTTGCCATTTTTACCACAGCAACCACTAGACTCATAACGACAAGAGTGTGAGAGGACGCAATGAACAGACGCCAGTTTTTTAGACTGTGTGCTGCCGGAGCTGCCACCTCAGCAATTTCAGCGTTGGGATTGATGTCCGAAAAGGCCTATGCGGCCGTTCGAGAATTCAAACTCATTAGCGCGAAAGAAACCCGCAATAACTGCTGCTATTGCTCAGTGGGTTGCGGATTGCTGATGTACAGCAAAGGAAGTAACGGCAAAAACGCCGAACAAAGTATTTTCCATATCGAAGGGGATGCAGACCATCCAGTCAACCGTGGGGCCTTGTGTCCTAAGGGCGCTGGTTTAGTGGATTATGTGAATAGCCCTAATCGTCTTAAATATCCTGAGTACCGTGCGCCAGGCAGTAATGAATGGACTCGTATCAGCTGGACTGAAGCTTACCAACGCATCGCCCGTCTGATGAAGAATGACCGTGATGCTAACTTGATTGAAAAGAATTCTGCTGGGATGACGGTTAACCGTTGGCTTAGCACTGGGATGATGACCTCGTCGGCGATGCCGAATGAAGGCGGCTATATCACCCAGAAATTTGCACGGGCACTGGGCCTAGTTGCAATCGATACTATTGCGCGTAACTGACACTCTCCAACGGTAGCAAGTCTTGCTCCGACATTTGGACGTGGTGCCATGACCAACCACTGGATCGATATTAAAAACTCTAATTTGATCATTATTATGGGCGGTAATGCTGCAGAGGCTCACCCTGTCGGATTCGGCTGGGTTACAGAAGCTATGCAACATAACAACGCTAAACTTTTGGTGGTCGATCCTCGCTTCACCCGTAGCGCCGCTGTGGCCGATTACTATGCGCCGATCCGCTCGGGCACAGATATCGCTTTCCTGCTCGGGGTGATCCGCTATCTTATTGAAACCAAACAAGTGAACTACGACTATGTGAAGGCTTATACCAATGCCAGTTACATAGTGCGCGAAGACTTCTCTTTTAGTGAAGGTCTGTTCAGCGGTTTCGATGAAGAAACAGATAGCTACAATAAAGAGTCTTGGTACTACGAGTTAGACGAACAGGGTTACGCGAAAATCGATCCTAGCTTCGAACATCCACGCTGTGTGTGGAACTTAATGAAGCAACATGTAGAACGCTATGACTTTGAAACAGTAAGCAATATTACCGGTACGCCGATTGCGGACTATGAGATCGTTTGCCAACAAATTGGTAGCACTCATACCCACGATAGAGCCGCGACCTTTATGTATGCCTTAGGTTGGACTCACCACAGTAAAGGGGCGCAGAACATTCGCTCTATGGCCATGGTGCAGTTGCTGCTGGGTAACATTGGGGTGTTGGGCGGTGGTGTTAACGCTCTGCGCGGACACTCGAACGTGCAAGGCGCGACCGATATGGGTTTATTGTGTCAAAGCTTGCCCGGTTACCTCAAGTTGCCGAACGAAAAAGACATTAATCTTAAAACCTATCTCCACAACTATACCCCTGTCGCTCTGCGTCCGGGCCAAACCAACTATTGGCAAAATTACCCTAAATTCTTTGTTTCACAAATGAAGAGCTTTTGGGGCGATAACGCTACGGTTGAAAATGACTTTGGTTATGACTGGTTGCCGAAATGGGACAAGCAGTACGACTTTACTAAACACTTAGATATGGCTTTCCACGGCGAAGTGAATGGCTACATTATCCAAGGTGTTAACGCCATTAACTCTATGCCAAACCGTAATAAGGTACTCAAAGCCTTGAGTAATCTTAAGTACATGGTGGTGTTAGATGCCTTGGCAACGGAAACCGCAACCTTCTGGCAAAATGCCGATGGCTTCAATGAAGTCAATCCCGCTGAAATCATGACGGAAGTGTTCCGTTTACCTACGACGTGTTTTGCCGAGGAAGAAGGTTCCATCGTCAACTCTGGCCGTTGGATGCAGTGGCATTGGAAGGGAGCTAACCCGCCGGGTGAAGCCAAGCCAGATGCTGAGATTCTCTCTGGCGTCTTAATGGCAATGCGTGAACTGTACAAACAAGAGGGCGGTAAGCTGCCTGAGCCAGTGCACGCGATGAGCTGGAATTACCACAATCCTCACTCACCGCACGCTGAAGAAATCGCTCGCGAGCTTAACGGTAAGGATCTCGTGACTCAACGTCAGCTCAGTAGTTTTGCTGAACTGAAAGCTGATGGTAGTACCGCCAGCGCCTGTTGGATTTATGCGGGTTCTTGGACCGAAGAAGGCAACTTGATGGCTCGCCGTGACAACCATGATCCTTCCGGTAAAGGTGTTACTCCGGGTTGGGCATTTGCTTGGCCAGCAAACCGTCGTGTGCTGTATAACCGCGCTTCTTGCGATATCAACGGCAAACCTTGGGATCCAAAACGCACTATCGTCGAGTGGGTTGACGGTAAGTGGCACGGTATCGATGTGGGCGACTTCAATATGAAGTTAACACCACAGGAATCCGCTGGCCCCTTCATCATGCAACCCGAAGGTGTGGGTCGTTTCTTCGCCCTTAAATTATTGGCCGAAGGTCCGTTCCCTGAGCACTACGAGCCGATGGAGTCGCCTATTGGGTTGAACCCGTTACACAAGGTCACCAGTAACCCTGCGGTACGTATGTTACCGGGTGTGAAGGAAACCTTAGGTTCCCATAAGGACTTCCCTTATGTGGCAACTACTTACTGTGTAACTGAACACTTTAACTTCTGGTCTACGCACGCTCGTTTAGCTGCGATTTCTATGCCTGAAACCTTCGTCGAAATCGATGAAATGTTAGCGGCAGAAAAAGGTATCGCTAATGGGGATTGGGTCACTGTCAGCTCTAAACGTGGCAGCATTGAAACCAAAGCCTTAGTGACTAAACGGCTACAGCCGTTAAAGGTAAATGGCCAGTTAGTCCATACCGTCGGGTTACCCCGTCACGGCAGCCATAATGCACTCACTCGTAAGAGTTACTCCTGTAACGTACTTACCACGGAAGTGGGGGATGCAAATACACAGGTGCCTGAGTTCAAAGCATTTTTGGTTAACATCACTAAAGCGGAGGGGATCTGATTATGGCATCACAAGACATTATCCGCCGCTCCGGTACTTCAGCGGTGACGCCTGCGGCAAAGGGGCGTAATTCGTCAGAAAAGGTCGCTAAGCTGTTCGACGCCACTAAGTGTAATGGCTGTAAAGCCTGCCAAGTGGCGTGTTCTGAGTGGAATGATTTACGGGAAGAGGTGGGCACCTTCCAAGGCAGTTACCAAAACCCTATGTCGCTATCGGGCCAATGTTGGACCCTGATGGAGTTCCATGAGGTTATGGAAAGCAACAAGCTGCGTTGGCAATTTACCCACTCGGCCTGTATGCACTGTGCCGACCCTGCCTGCTTAACGGCTTGTTCGACCTCGGGCGCGATTATCCAGCACGCCAATGGTGTGGTGGACTTCGATTCGGACAAATGTATCGGCTGCGGTTATTGCGCCAGTGCTTGTCCTTTCGATGTGCCCAAAATCGATCCTAAGGATAACAAGGCCTACAAGTGCACTATGTGCTCTGACCGTTTGGCTGTGGGATTGGAACCTTCCTGCGTTAAGTCCTGTACCACAGGGGCGCTGCGTTTTGGCACCCGTGAGGACATGTTGTTCTACTCGCAAAAACGGGTCGAAGAACTGAAGGAAAAGGGCTTTGCTAAGGCAGGACTTTATAACCCTGAGGGCGTAGGTGGTACGGGTATGATGATGATATTGCACGATATCGATCAGCCCGAAAGCTACAACATGCCTGATAACCCGCAGATCCCACTGTCACTCACTCTGTGGCAGGACTGGGTCAAACCTTTAGGCACTATGGGCATTCTTGCCACTGCCGCCGTCGCTTGTCTGCACAAGATCACCGTCGGTCGCAACATAGTCAAAGAAGACCAACCGGGTTATCAACCGCCAGAGGAAGAGGCTAAGCAGGAAGAGGGGGCCGACAAATGAGCAAGCATGATAAGCAAGAAATGATAGTGCGTCACAAGCTGTTCGATCGCATCTGTCATTGGTTCATTGTGGCGGTTGGCCTAGTGACATTTCTCACTGGCTTTTCCTTCTTCTATCCGTCGTTTCAATGGCTTGGGGCGATAGCGGGCACACCGCAATTGGCGAAGTTTATTCATCCCATTGCGGGCTTGATGATGTGCTTACCGCTGATGTTGATGTTGGTGCGTTACTACAAACACAACAAATGGGAAAAGCACGACCTCGCTTGGATGCTCGCCATTAAGGATGTGATGTTCGAGAACGAGGAGAAAATCCCGCCTATCGGCCATTACAACCCAGGGCAAAAGGTATTGTTTCGCGCCTTCGTGCTGACATCTATCACTTTAACGGTGACGGGAATCATCATGTGGCAGCCTTACTTTGCGCCCTATTTCTCAGCCACTGTGGTGGGTTGGGCCATTCTGTTGCACGCCATTTGTGCGCTCATCATGTTGATTTTTGTGATGGTACATTTTTGGATGGCGACATGGGTGGAAGGGTCGGTTAAGGGCATGCTTTACGGCAAAGTCTCTAAGGCTTGGTGCCGCAAACATCACCCTGTGATGTTGGATGAACATTCGGACGTGGAGAAACATTAATGAGTCATACAGCCGAGATACCTCTGGCCCAAGGCAGCGAATCGCCGCTGGAACTTAAACCGTTAAAAGCGGCAGATCCCCAAGCTGTGTATCACAGAAGGGCGCAGCGTTTGCTGTCATTGGCCAAGGACTCGCCGCTGGCTGACTACTTTGAGCTATGTCGCCGTTTGGTCTCTATACAGGCCAGGTTAGCGCAGGAGGCTGACTTCGGTAAGCTTCTCGCTTGGGGGAAAGATGAGGCGACTCCGCTTTCCCTTTTGGGCTCAGAGGCAGATAGCTATTGGCAAGGACTGCTACAGCAACTGTTAAGTGATTTGTTGCCGCAGGTGGATGAATCCATAGCTCGGGTAGTGCGTTTGTTGATGCAGCAATCACCCGAGCAACTGAGTTCGTGGGGGCGTTCACTACGGCAAGGGCATGTCAGTGAAGTGCCTGCCCGTTTTAGCTTATTCATCTGGGCGGCGATGGGCGTTTATTGGTCGCATTGGGCACCTATGGTCATCAAGCGGATGGATCTGCGCAAGGTGGCGCAGCAGAGTATGTGTCCCGTGTGTGGATGTCATCCGGTGGCGAGTGTGATTGTCGATCAGCCTCGAGCTGGTTTGCGCTATCTGCATTGCAGTCTGTGCGAGAGCGAATGGCATTACATTCGCGCCCATTGCACCAGTTGCGGTCAGGACAAAGAGATGACGATTTGGTCACTAGATGATGCCAAGGCTCAAGTGCGGATCGAAAGCTGCGATGAATGTCATGGCTATACCAAGATGATGTTCGTCGAAAACTCGCCGTCTATGGATGTGGCGGCAGACGATCTCGCAACCTTGATGTTAGACAGTGAGCTAAATGCCAAGGGCTTTGGGGCCACAACACTGAACCCACTGCTACTGGCCCACGAAACCACGTAAGCCACATAGCTTAAACAAATGCGGGAGGGAGTCGGGTTGCTGATCCCTTCCTGCTTTTTATAAACCAATGGCAATAATATAAACAAAATGACACAGATGATGACCCAAGCACCTGAAACACTACAAGTTCTGTACCGAGCTTTGCCTTCAATGGATAGCCTACTTGCAGAGCCTAGTTTTGTGGTATTGCAGCAGTCCTACGGCAAAGCGGCGGTAAAGGCCGCACTGGATACCCAGTTAAAGGCGGCGCGCAGCTTAATCGGCCGCGAGCACTGTTTGCCGACATGGTGTGGCGAGCTTGCGCAATTGCACAGATGTTTGGTTGATCAACTGTCTAATGATTATAGCCACAGCTTAAAACCTGTGTGGAATCTCACTGGCACCATATTGCATACCAACCTTGGCCGAGCGCAGCAGTCAGAAGCGGCAATTCGAGCCGTGACTTCTGTTATGCGCTACCCCACACCGCTGGAATTTGAGCTTGCGGCAGGTGAACGTGGTCACAGGGATAATGCGATCAGTGCTTTAATCCAGCGCTTAACGGGTGCCGAGGCTTGTTGTGTTGTGAATAACAATGCCGCTGCGGTTTTGTTGATGCTTTCTGCGGTGGCTGCGGGGAAAGAAGTCATAGTCTCCCGTGGTGAGTTGGTGGAAATTGGCGGCGCGTTTCGCATCCCTGACATTATGCGCCAAGCGGGCTGCACCTTAGTCGAGGTCGGCAGCACCAATCGGACTCACCTTAAGGATTATGAGCAGGCCATTACTGAAAATACCGCTGCGATAATGAAGGTCCACACCAGTAATTATCATATCAGTGGCTTTACTGCCGCAGTGGAGGAGGCAAGGCTGGGTCAGTTATGCCGTGAGCGTGGCATATCACTCATTTCAGATCTTGGTAGTGGATCACTGACGGATCTGCGCCGCTTTGGCCTAAAACAAGAACCTACGCCCCAAGCCATGCTAGCCGATGGGGTCGATTTAGTGAGTTTTTCCGGCGATAAACTATTGGGTGGCCCTCAGTCTGGTTTGATCGTTGGCAAACAGTCGCTGATTAAGCAGTTACAGAGTCATCCACTAAAGCGCGCCCTGCGTTGCGATAAGCTGATTTTGGCGGCGTTAGAAGCGACATTGATCCACTATCTTAATCCTGAAACCTTAGACATTGAGCTGCCTATTATGGCGAAATTTGCCCGTAGCCAAGAGACGTTATGGCAGATTGGTCGTCGCTTACAGCAAGCTTTGGTTCCACACTTTGAACCTTGTTATCGCATTGAGTTAGTCGAGTGCCAAACACAGGTCGGCAGTGGCTCACAGCCCGATACTTTTTTACCCTCAGTGGCGCTGTGTTTTACCGCACTCAATGGCGGTAGTTTAAGTTTGTTAGAACAACAATTTAAGCAGGCGGCACGGCCTATCATAGGTCGCATGAGTCAGGACCAACTCAGATTAGATCTGCGCGGTCTTGATAGTGAAGCCGAACTCCTCGCCGAGTTGAGCACTTTAGGTGTGCAGTTGTGATCATTGTGACTGCGGGTCATGTCGATCATGGCAAGAGTACGCTTATTCGCGCTTTGACTGGGATGAATACCGATCGTCTGCCGGAGGAAAAACGCCGCGGTATGACGATCGATCTTGGCTATGCATTTATGCCACTTCGAGATGGTTCGCGCCTTGCTTTTATTGATGTGCCCGGCCACGAAAAATTTATCAACAACATGCTGGTGGGCGTGAGTCATGCTCGACACGCCCTGTTAGTGATGGCCTGTGACGATGGCGTAATGCCGCAAACCCGTGAGCATTTGCAAATTCTTGCGCTATTACCTTTGCACAGTTTGACCTTAGTGCTAACTAAGCGGGATTTAGTTGATAGTGGCACGGCGGCACAGCTTGTCGCCGATGGACTCACTTTGCTCGCCGAGTATGGCATTGAGGCCAGTGGTGTTTTTGAAGTGTCGGCGAATGGCACCGCCGACTTAGCATCCAATGGTGTGGCGGCGCTGAAGGCGCATATTCTTGATTTAGGTGAGCAAGAGTCAAAGCGGGCGGAGGATGCCAGCAGCTTTAGGATGACGCTCGATCGCGCCTTTAGTGTGAAAGGTGCGGGTTGTGTCGTGACTGGCACAGTGATCAGCGGCAGCGTATGTGTGGGGGATAGTCTTTTTAGCTCAGGGCAAAAGGCCAAACTCAGAGTGCGAGGCATACATTGTCAGGGACAAGAAGCCCAAAGGGCTGTCACGGGTACACGCGTAGCACTCAATTTAACGGGTGTCGATAACCATAGGGAGCTAGAGCGTGGCGATTGGCTGAGCAGTTTGCCTCAAGCCGAGCTCTGTAGCCGCCCTGTTGTGCACATTCGAGCCTTCGATTTTTTAGGCAGTGAGTCATTAGTGCATTGGCAAAATGTCCACTGTCACCATGGCGCCGATCATACTTTAGGTCGAGTTTCCCTGTTAAATGAAGCTGATGAAGAAGGCTTCTGTCTGGCGGAGTTAGTACTCGAAAAGCCGCTACTCCTATGCCAGAACGATCGAATTGTCCTGCGACACATTGGGGGTAAACAGACTTTAGGTGCGGGGCGAGTGTTGGCGCTGAAAGTCCCTAATCGTAAGAAACGTACGCCTGAACGAGTCGCGAGATTACTGCAATTAGCACGCTTGGATAATCCTGCCCATGTGGTGGCTTTACTCGGCCAAACTCAGGCGCTAGAGCTTGATGAAATCGCGTGGCGTTGGCAATTAACCGACGAAGGGCTGGCTATGCTGTTAGCCCAAGCGGGTTTAGTCCGTTTTGGGGCATTTGCTATAGCGACAAGTTTACTTGAGCAAGAAAAACAACAGTTTATTACTTTACTTCACGAGTTCCATCAACAGCATCCTGACCAACTTGGGCTTGGACGTAATCGCCTGCAACGCATGAGCCATAGCGCTTTGCCGCCCGAATTAGCCAATAAAGTGCTCGACACGCTTTGCCAAGAAGGTCGCATGGTGCTGCGTGGTGCCTTGTTGCAGCTCGCTGAACACAAAATAGTACTAGACGCTGAGGCTCAGCATTGTTGGCAGGCGCTTGCGCCTTGGCTTGCCGAGCAAACCGCCCCCGTATGGGTCACCGAAATGGGCGAATACCTTGCGCTAGAACCTGCCAAATTAAGGTTGTTGTGTTTCCAGCTGGTGCAGCAGGGGTTTATTACTGCAGTGGTGAAAGACAGGTATTTGCTCAGCGAACAAATCTGTTACTACGCCAGCTTAGTGCGTACTCATATTGCAGAACACGGCAAGCTCGAAACGGCAGAATTTAAAGACATGGTTGGGCTTGGGCGTAAGGTGAGTATTCAACTGCTTGAGTTCTTTGACAGAAGTGGTTTTACCCGTAGGAAGTATCGAAGTAATAGCCGAGAAGTTCGGGATGCGGAGTTGTTTTTTTCCCATGAGAATTGGCGGAAGAACATAGGAGTCGAACCTACCCAGGACTGCTGGCAGCCCTACCCGGATTTGAAATCCGGACGCCTCACCGGAGACGACGTTCTTCCAATAGAAGACTTAGGGATAGTAGAAAATGCGTAAGGATGATTCAAGGCGATTCTTATTTAGTTTATGGGTTTGTGATACAAGTCTTAAATTGTCATCAAACTAATTGTTTTTATTTGGTTTTATAGTTTTAAAGGGGCGCTATGGAATATCATTCACATGAAGTGGTGACAGAAAGAAACGTAGTCTTGTTAGAACATGGGCACGCATCTGAGCTGACTGACTACTTAGCTAATGAAGTGCGAGTCGCACTGGTCTATAACGGCATAGCGCATACCGTGATGTTGGCGAGTCCTCAAGATTTAGAAGCCTTCGCTATTGGTTTTACGTTATCTGAACGTATCGTTTCCCATATCAATGATATCAAAGGGGTGGAGCTCGAGTTCACCAGTGAAGGCGTGTTGATCCAAGTGGAAATCAACCAACGATGCTTTATGGAACTCAAGCAGCAAAGGCGCAATATGGCAGGACGCACAGGTTGTGGATTGTGCGGCGTCGCCCAGCTCGAAGAGGCCGTCAAGCCTGTGATGCGGGTGGACTCAGATGCCAGATTCGATATCGAACACTTACAGGTCGCACTTGGGCAAATTCAAGATAATCAACAACATTTTAAGCTGACGGGCGCCACTCATGCGGCCATGGGGCTTAATCATCAAGGACAGATCATCGCCGCCTATGAGGATATAGGCAGGCATATCGCACTAGACAAGCTAATTGGCGCCTTTTCCGCTCAAAATGTGGAACGTCCAGTGGCCGTATTGCTCACCAGTCGCGCGAGTTTTGAGATGGTGCAAAAGGCCGCTAGTGCCAATATCCAAATTCTGTTTGCTATGTCCGCCGTGACTTCACTGGCGTTGGAATTAGCAGAGAAAAGCAATATCACGCTTATCGGTTTTTGCCGTAATGGCAGGGCAACGCTTTACACCCACGGTTATCGCCTGTTGGGGCAGCAGTGTGTCAGCTTAGCTAAAGCCATTTAAGCGTGAGGCCACTTGAGATTGAAGTTGTCGAACGACTTCAATCACTCTGGCACACAGGTTATAAGCGCATTGCGCTTATTTTTTATAGTCTCGTTCATTAGGGTAATGACATGACATGGCAACAATTTAAACAAGAATATTTAGTCCGTTTTTGGGCACCTATGCCAGCGGTTATCGCTGCGGGTATCCTTTCTACTTACTATTTTGGTTTGACCGGAACCTTCTGGGCTGTTACTGGGGAATTCACTCGTTGGGGTGGTCATTTACTGCAGTTTTTAGGTGCAGAGCCTGAAACCTGGGGTTATTTCAAAGTGATAGGTCTGCAGGGCTCTCCTCTAGATCGTATCGACGGCATGATGATTATCGGTATGTTTGGTGGTTGTATTGCCGCTGCGCTTTGGGCCAATAACGTCAAACTGCGTATGCCACAGAGCCGTATCCGTATTGCTCAGGCACTGATCGGCGGCATTATTGCTGGCTTTGGTGCCCGTTTAGCTATGGGTTGTAACCTTGCCGCCTTCTTCACGGGTATTCCTCAGTTCTCTTTACATGCTTGGTTCTTTGCTTTGGCGACTGCGGCAGGCTCTTACTTTGGTGCAAGATTTACCTTACTGCCGATGTTCCGTATTCCGATAAAACTGAAAAAGGTAAATAAAGCGACTTCAATCAAGCAGGACGAAAACCAAGCTAGACGTCGTTTCCGTATCGGTATGCTGGTGTTTGTAGGCATCGTCGGTTGGGGGTTATTGACTATGTTCAATGCGCCTAAACTAGGCATTGCTATGCTCTGTGGTGTTGGTTTTGGTTTATTAATCGAACGGGCGCAAATCTGCTTTACCTCAGCGTTCCGCGATATGTGGATCACTGGTCGTACTCACATGGCGAAGGCGATTATCTTAGGTATGGCGGTCAGTGCGATAGGTATTTACAGCTATGTGCAACTGGGTGTGCCACCTAAGATCATGTGGGCTGGCCCTAATGCGGTGATCGGCGGCTTACTGTTTGGTTTTGGTATTGTACTGGCTGGTGGTTGTGAAACGGGTTGGATGTATCGTGCAGTCGAAGGCCAAGTGCATTTCTGGTGGGTGGGCTTAGGTAACGTGTTGGGTTCAACCTTACTGGCGTATTACTGGGATGATATCGCTCAGCCATTAGCAACGAACTGGGACAAAGTTAATTTACTGACCAGCTTTGGCGATAAAGGCGGATTATTGCTGACCTATGTGCTGCTGGGGCTCTCCTTTGGCGCTATGTTGCTGTGGGAAAAACGTTTCTTTGCTCGTAAGGCGAAGCGTGATGAACAATTGCTAGCGGAGGCGGCGTAATGGCTCAATATATTCCAGATTATCAACTCGATATGGTGGGTGAACCTTGCCCTTATCCCGCAGTGGCTACCCTTGAGGCTATGCCAAAGTTAAAGCCCGGTGAAATTCTCGAGGTGATTAGTGACTGCCCGCAGTCTATTAACAACATTCCCCTTGACGCTAAAAATCATGGTTATAAAGTGCTGGAAATTGAGCAGAATGGTCCGACTATTCGTTATCTGATCCAGCGTTGAGGATAGGACTATGTTGACTATTCTCAGTGGCTTAAGTATTGGCTTAGCCATGGGGTTTGTGATGCAAAGGGGGAGATTTTGTATGGCGGGCGGGATCCGCGATACCTATCTGCAACGGGACTTTACCATGGTGATCGCTATTTTGATTGCCATCAGCATCCAAAGTCTAGGGCTGTTCCTGTTTTACGAATGGGGTTGGGTTAAATTGCCAGAAGGGCATTTCCCTTGGTTGGCAACCTTAGTCGGTGGTGTATTGTTTGGTGTGGGTATGGCAGCAGCGGGAAGCTGTTCCACTGGCGCCTATTACCGCGCTGCCGAAGGGTTGGCTGCCAGTGTGATGGCCGTTCTCGGTTTTATTGCTGCCAGTAAATTAGTGCGTCTCGATGAGTTGAAAGGTCTACTTAAACCTTTTAAACAGCATCAACTTGAGGACCAAACGCTCTATCAAACTCTGGGCGTTTCCCCTTGGGTGATCGTGGTTGTCCTCGTATTACTCACATTGTGGTTGGCATTGGGTTATCTCAAACGCCGCAAACGTCCGGTTGCACTGATGGCACCCCGTAAAACGGGTTTAGCTCATTGGTTGTTTGAAGCGCGCTGGCATCCCTTTGTAAGTGCTTTGCTGATTGGTTTACTGGCGCTACTTGCATGGCCTGCAAGTCTTGAAAGTGGTCGTGTAGGCAGTGTTGGGATCAGTGGCCCGAGTGCGCAGTTATGGGATCTTGTCACCACAGGTAACACTAAGTTCTTTAGTTGGCCTGGATATTTTCTCTTGGGATTATTTGTAGGCGCCTTTATCGCTGCTCGGGGCAGTGCTGAGCAGCGCTGGCGCTACCCAGGTCATAAAGTGGTGTTATTTGGGTTTATTGGTGGCCTGTTGATGGGTGTGGGGAGCGGGCTTGCCGGAGGTTGCATGCTTGGTAATGCGCTCGTTGGCACGGCTTATTTGTCGTGGCAAGGCTGGCTATTTATCCCTGCTATTTTATTTGGCAGTTGGTGCTTTAACTATTTTGCGCTACTGAGGCCAATGCGTCTTGCGCAGATTTAACGTTTATAAAGGAGCTGTATATGGAACAGTATCTCGACACAACGGGTAAACTATGCCCTTTTCCTTTAATTGAGTTACAACGCTTAATTGCGAGTCTTGAGGCTGGCGATAAAGTGGTACTGGATTACGATTGTGGCCAAGCAACTGAGAATATTCCCCGCTGGGCGGCTGAAGCCGGGCATGAGGTGACCCACTTTGCCCAGAAGGGCGATGCTGCTTGGACTATGACGATTCAAAAGGGCTAACTCGTCCTCAACTAAAAAGCGCTGCATTTGCAGCGCTTTTTGATCTTAGCCTTGGCAATCTACTGGCAGATATTCATCCGGAATACCGTTGCTGCTGCAAACCCAAGTGATATTATTTTGCTCATCAACTTGAGGCGATAGATAGACTTCATAGCCTTGATAATCCCCGAGTGCTTCGCTTCCTATAAAACCGACTATGCCATCTGTGTACAGATTAAATGTCGCAATCTGCTCGTCCGTGAGTCCAAGCACATCCAATTCGGTTGGCCAAGCTTTGTTGGTTTGATAGTAGCCGACTAAGATGTCAGTGATCGGTGCCAGTGCTTGATGTTGCTGGTCGATACTGGCAATGGCCAGTGCCGCATCGGGTACATTCAATGCTGCTGGTGTGGCTTCGGTCGTGGTTGGCGCCTCATAACTCGTGGCGGCACCCATCTTCTCTTGATAGTCCTTATACGCTGGCAACGCGACTGCTGCAGCAATACCAATAATCGCAGCGAAGATTATCAATCCACCGCCTGCTGTGCCTAAACGTGGCATAAAGAAGCTGAGTACATAGGCCCATGCACTGCGTGATGGCGGTGCATATTCCACTCCTTGTGCTTTGGCTTGGACTCTCGCCATGCGCTTGGTCAACCAAGGATAGCTGCCATTAAGCTCGTGCAGCGACATCCAAAAACCACTCGACTCACTGGCTTGGCGGATATATTGCTCCACATTCATACGTTTCCATTGCTCGACACCAGCGGCTAACACAGCAACGGCATTTGTGGCTGAACGTAAGCTGTTGCAGCAACGTAATCCGTGGAGATCGCAGGTATATTCACAGGCGCGAGAATAAGCCGCACCTACTAAAGGTAACCAAGTGGCGAAGACTAAGAAGGGCGCTTTACCTATATGATTGCGGCGAATATGACCTAACTCGTGGCCGATATAGAAGTTGAGCGCATCTTTATCTGACTCAAGCGCATCCACAATCGATGAAAATAGCACTATATAGTTGCGACCGAGGAAGCGTGTCGCCAGTGCGTTTAACATGCCATCAGCTGCCAATAAGTAAGCGCGTGGTGGCTCGCGCATTTCTAAACGTTCGCAACACGCTAAATATTGTTTATGTAATTCAGGAAATTGCTCTGCATTGATTTCGACAGCCGTGCCTTTTAAGTAGCTGATAAAGGCGGAGTGGCTAAAGAGATAAATAATGAAAAACATCAACACATAGAGCAGCGCCATGCCAAAAGTGCCTATGATCAATGCCGCCCAGACGATCCCAGAAATAATAGCTAACAGAGTGAACAGCGATTTTTCCTTCGAATAGACAATATCTGTCATTTGAATGGGATTCTCGTTCCCTGCGGTAATAACTTGTTCCATGTTGATCCTTTTCCTTGTGAAGAGACAAACGGCGTGAAAATAGTCAATTTTACTCGAAAATTCAACCACTATCGTGTGCAAAGCAAAAAATTAACCGTTTTGACATTCAGTTTAATCAGCTATGCGCAAATTGGAGTAGGTCGATTTCATCAGGATTTTGTGGTTTTTTGGCGCTAGAGAGTCCGATTATGCAGGCGGACACAGATTGGTAAGTGGCTCTTAGTCTCTGGGCATTTTCCTCGCAGCGCACTAGAATTAGGTGTTTTCGCAGCATATCGGCTGAGGGTTAAGTCTTAAGTTAGAACCGAGATAAAAGTAAATCACATCACTATGAGTGCACTTTAAGGCATGGTTCTTCAAGGCATAGTGCTTTGAGTCAGGCTCGGTTAAGCCTATATAGGGTTAGCTATGGCAAGCGTTGAAACAAACCACAGAAATACAAAGGAATTGAGATGGCTAAGTTAACAAATAAGATGATAAGTAATCGATTGGGTTTCAAATGGTATTGTGCCGCAGGCGTGATGGTTAGCGCGTTAAGTGCGGGAGTAATGGCGGCTAATGCACCTTCTTTTGACTGCACGAAAGTGAATGCTGGCAGTATTGAAGACATGGTCTGTAAGGATGCGGGGCTGAACCAACTTGATAATCAGTTAGCTAAGGTTTATAGCCAAGCGCTTGAAAAAGCGAAGAATGAACAACCTCCTACTTTAAAGGCGATTCAACGTGGTTGGGTGAAAGGCCGTAATGAATGCTGGAAGAGCGACGATAAGCACGCGTGTATTGAATCTAGCTATCAAACCCGCATTGCCGAACTGCAGGCACAATATCGTTTAGTCGATATGACCGGCCCAGTGTTTTATGCCTGTGACGGCAATCCAGCTAACGAAGTGGTCGTGACTTATTTTAAAACCGAACCTGCCACCCTGATTGCTGAACATGGTGATAGTACTTCATTAATGTTTGTGCAACCCAGCGGCAGCGGCGCTAAGTATCAAGGCCGCAATGAAAGCCTATGGGAACATCAAGGCGAAGCTAAAGTGGTTTGGGGCTACGAAGCACCAGAAATGACCTGTAAACTGGTGACTAAATAGGATTGATTTAAGGTCGCCATGAAACAAGCTCTCGTGCATATCGCCTTAGTCGTAAGAGATTACGACGAGGCGATTGATTTTTATGTGAATAAATTGAAATTCGAATTAGTCGAAGACACTTATCAAGCCGAGCAAGATAAGCGCTGGGTCGTTGTTGCCCCACCGGGTTCTAAGGGCGCGTCTATCTTGTTAGCGCGGGCGTCTAAACCTGAGCAGTTTGATTTTATCGGTAATCAGGCGGGTGGGCGGGTGTTTTTATTCTTGAATACCGATGACTTTTGGCGTGATTATCGCCGCATGGTCGCCGATGGCGTGGAGTTTGCGCGTGAGCCGCAAGAACAAGACTATGGCATAGTCGCTGTGTTTAAAGATCTCTACGGTAACTTATGGGATTTACTGCAATTGAATGATGAACATCCTATGGCTCACAGGTTAGCGTATCGGGAGTGAGGATTAGAAATTAACCCCTAATCCTAAGGTGTAGCTGGTATCTCTCGTATTGCCTATCACTGTTTTAGTGTCATTGAAGTCATATTTAAATGACAAATAAATCCGCTGAGTTAGCAGATATTTAAGTCCTACTGTCGAGTTTGAGATGTAATCAATCGAAGGCATATCTGGGAAGGCAATTTGCAGATCGGCATAGGACTCTAAAATGCCACCAAACCAATATTGTTTATAGTTAAGTGAGGCCGCCCAAGCATTTAGTTCTAGTTTAAAGGACTGTTGTTCAAGCCAAAAATGGTTGTAGGTTACGACGAAGTCTAATTTATCGCGCCCAGCACCCCAAAAGCGATAACCAGGACCGAGCGCTGCATAATAGCTATGGCTATCGATGCCGAGTTTATCTTCTTCATAAAAATCTTCCTGACGTAACAACCAATGCTCATTGAGTAGATAGTCTAATGAATAATGTCCTTCGAGGGTGTTGCGCTTAGTCACGTCATCTTCGGTTTCGTAGCGCACTTCGGTCTTGAGATTATGTCGCCATTGCAAGGTTTCCGCTGTGATATCGCCTTTGATATGTAGCTTCTGACTATTTTTCTTGTTTTTGGTGACATCAAGAGTGGTTTCTACACTACCGTTAAAATTCCAATCTGAGTTTGCATAGTGCTGCGAAAATCTCAACTCACTCACGGGAGTGTGCTGGTTATTAATTAATACCATGCCATGTTCATTAGAGGCTTGAATTCTTATGTCCTGTATGGAACGACTGACACTCCAAGGTCTAGTATCTGTGACTTCGAGGCTGAGAATGGCACTGCGTTGAATGGTAATTTTAGGGGCATAACTGGTGTTGATGATGAGATTTTGATCGTTAAACTCTTTAATTTCACCGCTAATTTTATCGCCATTGAGCAAAAAAACTGTGTCGGCATAACACAAGGGGCTGACACTACAGAGCGTAGCAACAAGGTACAATGCTGGATTGGATATCAGATTATGCATCTTGCTCGTGGGCTCAAAATAAGGGGAGAGTAAGTGTTGTCATTCTACTCGAACACAGGCTCTACAAAGCAATAACATTTGATAAAAGTGTTGATAAGGGATTGAAAACGGGTTCGCAATCCCTTACTTCTTTGCCAGTTAGCGTGAGTTAATTTCGGTTATTTTGAGGTTAATGAGCTGCTTCTGCCATTGGGGTTTATCTATGCCTTCGACCCAAATGACGCTGCTTTTACGCTGTTCGCCTTTGCGTAGATAGGTCTCAGGCATGCGGAAAATGGCTTCCCACACTTCGAGTTTTTCGGTTTTGAGCAAAGTACCATTATCGGCGAAGAAGCTAGCTTCAACTTCAACTAAGGTAACGTGTTCATTGCTGGTGCTGGCGAGATCGAAGCTGAGTCCGAGTTTGTCGCCTTTCCATTGACCTTCAGCAAAGCTGACTTTGATCCCATCTTTTGCCGTTGAGCCTAATAGCTCAGGTTGGGTAATCGCAGTGGCGGTCAATGTGGTGACTGGCGCAGCAACAGTTTGAGTGGTAACTGCGGCACTTGGGACACTGGCAACATTGCTCGATGCACTTGCTACGGCTGTAGCGGCTAAGGCATTGGGCGCGGCTTTGGTTTCAGTGATCACGTATTCCCAGGTAAAGTCGTCTTTGAGCCTGACTTGGGCGCCATTTTCTAGGGTGATATTGGCTACGTCGGCGGCCATAACCGATGATGTTAGCAATAACAATGAGCTAAGTGCGTTAAGGCGTAATGAAGTGTGCATTAATTTTCTGGCTCCGATATCCGTCTGAGTCAATATTCTGCCCTAACATAAACAATTTGCCGCCTGTTAGTCACTGTCTAAGTCGTGTTTTGATGAATAAAGTGGATTAATGGCGAGATTTTAACGCTAGTACAGATTGAGCTAGCTGACTGTGGCACTATTAGGGGGGACATGAGCGGTATGTAGGTGTACATGAGCGGTATGCTCAATGAATAAAGTAACAGGAGATTAAGATGCAGATGAAACATGGAATTTATGGCTTAGTGATTGGATTGGCATTTAGCACTGTCACTTTGGCTGCTGAAGCACCGAAAGTGGGTTGCGCGGCGAAATTAGATGCCATTAGTGCCGAACTTGCCCAAGCAAAAGCGGCAGGTAATAAGCATAAAGTCGCGGGACATGAAAAGGCCTATGACGAAGTTTCAACCCATTGCGACGATGATAGCTTATACGCCGAGCGAGTCGCTAAAGTTGAGGCCTTAGAGGAAAAACTCATTGAGCGCCAAAACGAATTGGCCAAAGCCATAGAAGAAGGTCGTTCTATGGATAAAATCAACAAGAAACGCAATAAAGTCGCCGAAGTCGAGGCTGATCTTGCGAAGGCGCGAGCCGAGCTAACGCAATAAATAGTTCAAGCTCAAGCCCAATCGCTAGGAGCTTAGCCCGCGTAACCTATGCTTAAAATAGTGGATTCTGTGCTGGAGTTATAACCGGCACTCAGTATGAAGTGCTCAGTGATTCGATATCTTAGCCCAGCTTCTGCGCCCCAACGGGTTGTTTTATCTTCTTCCCATGTGGGTTTGCCATCGACAATTTTGGGTGAAATGTTATTCGTGTAAGACACTGTGCTGATATAGCCACTGCCGCCGGCATAAAAGCTTAAATCTGCCGTTAAGCTGTAGCTTAAGCCTAAGCGGAAGAGGCTTTCTTGGCGATAGGACTGCGCGGGTTCTGGCACGATAATATCGGTTTCACGACTGCGGGCATAGCCTAGGTAATAACCCCATTGTTGGTAATTATTATCGAAATGATAGGGGGCGATTGTAATGCCATAGAGATTATCTGCGGCGGGAATATAATCGAGCATAAGGGCGATATAAGGTGTATTGGCAGTTTCGTCTGATTTATCTGGCTTAACTAATTGCTTAGAAGTGCTATATTCGGCCGCTTGAAGCGGTTGGCATAGGTTCAGGAGTCCAATGCTAAGACAGGCTAGCGTATATGAATGACGACACATGGGATGGTTTCCTTAGGGGTAGGGGAAATATTGTTCATTTTCCTGTGTGCGGGGTCAATTCAAAATGCTAAAATCTCTTTTAAAATAAGTATTTGTAAATATTTTGTGTTTTGATTTGAGTGTTTTCTAGGGTGACATTTAACCGAGGTCAACTCGGCAGTTACCTTTGTATGGGTTTGTTGCGCTAGCGCCTACGTTGGAGTGAAATTGTGGATCAGGAAATAAGGCTCGAAATTTCGGCATGGTTAGCGGGCTTTGGGATTGATAGCCAACCCTCTGATGGAATATCGACCACAGTTATGGTCATTGCTTGCTTACTGTTAGCGAGCATCGCTTATTTTATTGTCCGACGCGTGGTGATTCGTGCGGTGAATATGGTAATCCTGCGCTCTAAGGCGACGTGGGACGATGTATTCATGCGTTATAAGGTACTTGAAAAGCTGGCCATGCTTGTGCCCGCTATCGTACTTAATCTATTGGTGCCAATCGCGCTGACTGAGCATCCACTGTTAAGCGGGCTAGTCGACCGATTACTGAGTATTTGGTTAGTGGTGCTGATTATCCGCGCTATGTATGCAGGTATGGATGCGGTTGATGAAATTTCAGATGTGAATCTGGTGAGTCGGCGCTTGCCTGTTAAGAGTTTCGTACAGTTAACTAAGCTATTTTTATTCTTTGTTGGGATTATCGTTTCTATCTCAATCTTGGCCGATCAATCACCTGTGTACTTCCTCAGCGGCTTAGGTGTGGCAACGGGTTTTGTGATGTTAGTGTTCCGCGACACTATCTTAGGTTTTGTGGCGGGCATTCAGTTAGCGGCAAACCGTATGGTGAGTAAAGGCGACTGGATCCAGATGGACAAATACGGCGCCGACGGTGCGGTAGAAGAAGTCTCGCTGACCACAGTGAAAGTGCGTAACTGGGACAAAACCATCACTATGATCCCTGCTTATGCCTTAGTGTCGGATGCGTTTCGCAACTGGCGGGGCATGTCTGAGTCGGGCGGTCGCAGGATCAAACGCGCGATTAATATCGATATCAACAGCATAAAGTTTTTGACCGAGGAAGAGCGCGAACGTCTCAGTAAGATCAATTGCTTAAAGGAATATTTCCCCGCAAAAATAAACGAAATTCGTGAGTCGAATGCCAGAGTGTCGGATCTCGATATGAAAGTGAACGGCCGACATTTGACTAACGTCGGCACTTTCCGCGCTTATCTGCAGGAATACCTACAGCGTCACGATAAAATCCATAAGGAAATGACCTTAATGGTACGCCAATTAGCGCCGACCACTGAAGGGTTACCGATCGAGATTTATATCTTCACTAACGACACTCGCTGGGCATTTTATGAAGCGATACAAGCGGATATCTTCGACCATGTTTTTGCAATATTGCCTGAGTTTGGTCTGCAGGCGTTCCAAGCGCCAACAGGCAATGATATTCGCAGTTTAAAATCGGTGAAGGTCGAGGGTTAGTCTCGACTGATCAGAATCGCGGCTAAGGTAAGAAAAACACCGCCGCTGGTTCTGTCAAACCAATGCAGCTTGTTGCTCGCCTTTAGGCTGGGCGCAAGTATATTGGCCATGCAGGCATAAATCATCACAAAGCTAAAATCCACCACGGCCCAAGTGACTGCAAGAATGGTCAGTTGCGGTAATTGCGGCGCGGCAAGATTGATAAATTGCGGAAACAAGGCGGCAAAAAACAGTAAATCCTTCGGATTACTGATCCCCACTAGAAACGCCTGTTTATAAAGCTGCCAAGGCGTACCTTTGCCCTCTGACGGGCTAACTTCAAGGGCTTGACCTTGGTTTTTCGTCAATAACAGCTTAATACCTAAAAATACTAAATAGGCCGCGCCGCACCATTTGAGCAGAGTAAAACCGTATTCTGAGGCGCTAATAATCGCCCCCAATCCTGCCGCTGACGCCATCATTAAGATTAAAGCGGCGCTAACACTGCCAAGGCCTGTGGCTATGCTGCGCATCTTGCCGAAGTGGATCCCATGGGACATAGACAACATAGCGATAGGACCGGGTGAAATCCCAATCAATACAATGGCGAAGAGATAGAGTAACCAAGTTTCGGGTTGCATATTTGCTGCTCTAAATGGAATAAATGTTAATGTTTAGCACTCGCTATAAAATCAGGGATCACCTTGGGATGACGGCCTTTAATGGTGCGATAGAAGCTCAAAATCTCTTGCATGTCGGTCACGATATCGTCACTGGGTTGCAGTGGCGTGCGGATAACGACAGTGCGGCGGCTAAAGTCTAAGCCAACGGGTGTAATGGGTACTTGGGCCTTGCTGGCGATATGATAAAAGCCGCACTTCCAGCGCGTCACTGGGCCGCGGGTGCCTTCTGGCGCTAGCGCTAACTTGTAATCGGATTTTGACTCAAACAGCTGCACGGCGGCATCGACTAAGTTGTTGTTCTTGCGCCGATCCACCGGACTGCCGCCAATGGCGCGGAAAAACCAGCCCCAAGGCGGGATAAAGAGTTGGTGTTTGCCGAGAAAGTGAATGCGGATACCTAGGGCGCCACGGGCTAAAATGCCGACAATGAAGTCCCAGTTACTAGTGTGCGGTGCAACTATGATGATGTATTTAGCACAGTCGGGCAGTTGGCCTTCTATCTGCCAGCCTGAAGTGTTAAGTAGCCAACGGCAAAGTGGTGTAAACATAGTTCGGTGCCCAGAGTCGAAAAATTAATAATATCATTAGCTTTTTTAGATTTTAAACTGGCTTAAACAAGATAGTCTGTACTTAATTCGCGATATACCCAAACAACCTCAAGATGCAGGATTCAGCGGGAATTGAACGCATTTTAGGCAAGGCGGCTATTTGCGGACCTAGTGGACTAAGTTAAAAATAGCCAACACGGCATAAAATGCGTTAAAACCCGCCGGGACGGAGCGCCTAGGGCACCCCACTTCCGTGTTGCATCAATTCAAAAGGTGGTCGACATTCTTTCATTGAAGCGCCTTGAATTGGTGTACCCTAGACGCTCTGAAACTCGTATCTTGAGGTAGCTTGGGTATAATACAGTTTAACCTGATTGATTGTGGGGGGAACGATACTATGTTGAAAAATGGACTATTAAACAAGGTTATCTGGCAGCGTTTTTTTGCGGCACTGTTACTCTTGCTGACTTGTCATGTTAATGCGGTGCCGACGGATGAAATTACGCAGATGCTCAAAGGCCAAGAAGACGCCTGGAATCGCGGTGATCTCGATGCTTATATGCAAGGCTATTGGAAGAGTGATCAACTGCGTTTTGTCTCTAATGGTAAGTTTCGTTTTGGCTGGGAAGAAACTCTCGCTGCCTATAAGAAAAATTATCCAAATAAAGAAGCGCTTGGTGAACTGAAGTTCACTATCAAAGAAATCAAAATGCTCAGTAATTACGCCGCTATGGTTGTTGGGCGCTGGGATTTACGGCGGATAAAAGATGCCCCAACGGGCGTGTTTACTCTGTTGATTGAAAAAATCGACGATCGTTGGGTGATCACTATGGACCACAGTTCAGACTAAACCGTGTCCTTTACACTCAGTGTTGCACAGCAGTTCAAATTAGATTTGCGATAATAAACAGTCTGGTTTGGTGGGCGGCTCGGCGGGCAGAGTTAAATGGAAATCCTGCTGTCCAAGCTGTCTACCTTTGCCATCGTATCTCACTTCGGTGAAATGCATACCGCCCTCAGCATCTTCGAGCAGAATGCTGGTGGAGCGGGTGCCATAGTCGGGGTGACGAATATAAATCGCAGCTAAACGCCGTTCCCACTCGATCCCGACTCCCGTATTAGGCAGCTCATTATCTTGCGGCTGGGAATCGTCTTTCATTAGTTGTAACAGTACTTGCACTTCGATACTGCTGGACTGGCTGATTGCCGCTTCTAACGCTTGCTGTCCCTTCGCCATTTTCGGCCAAATATCATCGAGTGCACCATTGCTAATGGCATGAAATCCATCGGCAAGTTTTACTGTGTCTTTATTGATACTGTTAAAACAATATAAGTCAGTACCTTGGCCGAAGATGAGATTGAACGGCTGATAATTGTCGCTATGTTCAACGAGCCAATTAGGGCACACGAGCGACCCTGAGTTGAGCGTCATAGTAATTAGCTCGCCACGACTACGCATGGCTTCAGGGTTCTTTTGCGGAACGCGCAGATTGGTTACGCCAGCGATTTGTCCTTGTTTATTGATGCCAAACCAAGTGCCACCGGCCTGCAGATCTTTACCCGCGAGTATGTTTTCTTCCGGCGGCCAAAAATGCGCTGGCGCAGTTGGTCTATGATGAAACTCATCGCGGTTGGCACAGATGATTAAGGGATACTTAGGATGGGCATTAATGGCGACAAAGAGTATGCACATAGCAGGCTAAATTAATCCAAAGGTAGATTAACTTAGCCTGTCTGCTCACAAATGAACAGCGTTAGTGGTGCGAGTGCTTATCCGTTTTTGCGTGTTCATGTACATGTTTATCGGCACTAGGTGTCGCAACAGGTTTCTGCTCGTCTGTGTGCGAAGCACTAGATTCATGAGTATGTGTATTCTCGTGGGAATGGCTATGGGCGTGACTATGCGCATGTGCTACCGGTTTGCTAAGCATTAAGCGGCGTAAAAATTTACGTGGACCTAAGCGCAGTAAGCTGGCGGCAAACAACGCTGAGAGGATCAGTAGAGCAATTAAGTTCACGACTTCAGGCAAGGTAAATAAGGAGAACCATAGTGGCAAGCGTAATGCTGCGGCTAAGCTCAGCGCAATAATACTCAGTAATATCGCCCTTTGCGTCCATGTCATTAACTTAAGCTGAGCTATGTTGAGCACAGGTGCTGCAATCAGCGGCATCATAATCGCAATAGGACTCCAGCCACTATAAGCCAGTGCAAGAGCGAGTACGGCAGCGCCTAAGTTGCAGAAACGCATAGGTAAAAATACAAGCAATAGCACAACAACCTGTAGCAATGGATTGCTTAAGGGCATTGAAGGGTGGCCAATTAAATTCACTAATACTAGGCTAAGTAAAATCCAAGGTGCGCTGCGATCGACTAAATGAGCAAAGCCGAAACGCAGTGAATTGCTGGGTAATTTAGTGTGTGGATCGGTAATGGTGACGTTAGCATGGCTTAAATATGCACTCAGAATAAACACTACAAGCAATTGGAATAACGCTAACCAAGGACCGAGAAGTAGAGCTGTGATCACTAAGGCTTCAGGCCCAGCTAAGCGTTGGAACCAGCGACGGGCTAAACTGCTATCCTGCGGCGTCAAACCTAATTTAAAGCGCAGCGCAGCCGCACCATAGCTTAGCAGCAACACGGGTGCGAGCTTTAATAGCCAAGTCATTAATTGCTCTGTGCTGTGATCATGGTGGGCATGTTCGTGGCCGCCTGAATCCATTAATAGCAATATCACGAGTAAACCGATGCCGAGCAAACTACCTATGCCAGCTTGGTATTCATATTTGCCTTGCGTATCACTTTCATGCTGACCATGGGGTTGATGTAGTACCACATGCAGTATTGTGCCAGTAATAAAGGCTTGTAAGTAGACAGTGTCATCGATATTTAAATAAGGAAGTAGTTGCTCACCGGCGAAATAGCCTATGCCTGTAAATAGCATCTGGGCTGCAAAGATCATAAGTGTCCAACGTGTTCCGAGATGGGGTTTAAGTATCCACCATACTGCAAAACCGACGGGTAATTGGTGGAGTATGACACCAAGAGCTAGCAGAATGGAGTTATCGTCTTGCTGCGCCAAAACCATAGCGGTGCCATCGGTGATGGTATGCAGTAATAAGCCACCAATACCCAAGAAAAGCGTAAAATTATGGGTGACTTCTGAATAACGGTGAAATAGGCGTTCGCTGGCGGTAGGCCCCCAGATGCCGAGGAGTACAAAGACGATCGCAAGCATGCCACCATGCTCGAGTAATTCTGGCAAGATGTGGATCAGCACTAATCCGCCTAATGAGACGAATATAAAACCATCGAGCCCCTTTTGTAAGCCACTACTCGATGAGAAGTAGCGATAAAACAGAGGGCCAATTAAGAGTGCGATACAGCTAGCAAGAAGATAGAGCATGGATTCCACGGAAAATTTGCTGAAAAAACGCCATAGTATACCAGCTGTAAAGCAAAGTGAGCAGTGACTTGCAGGCAATTTACTCAACTGACATTTTATACTGTGTTTTGAAGGTGAGAATTTTATTCACTTTGGCCATTCTGCGGAGAAATTTTCAGATCTAACTCGAGAAAAGGTACTATACCCAAGCTACCTGAATATACGAGTTTCAGAGCGCCTAGGGTGCTTCAATTCAAGGCGCATCAATGACAGAATGTCGGCCACCTTTTGAATTGTTGCAACACGGAAGTGGAGCTCCCTAGGCGCTCCGTTCCGGCGGGTTGTAACGTACTTTATGCCGTGTTGGTTATTTTTAACTTAGCCCACTAGGTCCGCAAATAACCGCAATCGCCATGGATGGCGTGAATGCCATTTATGCAGGAGCAATAAAGGGCCTTGCCTAAAGTGCGTTACATTCCCGCTGAATCCTGCATCTTCAGGTTGTTTGGGTATATAATATCGGCTTATGTTGGCTTGGGTGTTGATACGTTAAATGGATATATTTTCTGCTGCGGTAATGTTGTTTCTGATCATGGACCCTTTGGGGAATTTGCCGATTTTCGCGTCGATTCTACGGCATATCGATCCTAAGAAACGTCGTAAGGTACTAATCCGAGAGTTACTTTTCGCCTTAGTGATCATGCTGTCTTTTCTTTATGCGGGTGAAGCCATTTTAAGTTTCTTAAATCTTCGTTCCGAATCTGTGAGTATTGCAGGCGGTATTATTCTGTTTTTGATCGCGATTAAGATGATCTTCCCCCAACCCGGTGGTGTCGTTGGATTAGCCGCGGGAGAAGAGCCTTTTATCGTGCCTATGGCTATTCCCTTGATGGCTGGCCCATCGATTCTTGCAGCCTTGATTTTACTGGCGCATACCGATAGCTCACGTATGGGCGATTGGACCATAGCGTTAGTGTCAGCTTGGGGGGCGAGTGCGGTGATCTTAATGTTTTATAAACTTTTCACCCGTGTGTTGGGGGAAAAGGGGCTCACAGCGGTCGAGCGTTTGATGGGTATGGTGCTGGTCATGATCTCAGTGCAAATGTTCCTCGACGGCATTTCAAACTATCTGAAAACCGCTGGCTAACTTTATCTAGTTTGATCAAAGCGAAACCGTATTAACGTTGTTAATACGGTTTTTTTATGGCTGAGATTTGGCTTGGAATTGAGTCAGCACAGAGGTTTGCTGAATATTTGCTGACAAAAGTGCAAATCTTACCTGTGAACAGGTGTATCAAGTTGTTACTGAGGTGCAGTACTGCTAATGTCGAAAACTCTGTCTCTATCACTTGAAGACGGATAAATCCTGAGTAGGTTACTAATTAAAGGTAATTTGTCTTAATGCAAAGAGACACTAGTCTCAATAAATAGAATAGCGTAAACGGCGTTAGCTGTTACAGAAGGATGTTAAAAATGCGAAGTGCAAAAGGCGTGACAGCGTTTGGACTGATGTTGGCATTGATTAGCGGCGCGAGTATTGCGGCTCCGAATCATACGCCTGCAGATGCGGGTGTGATTAATAAAGATCGAATTTTATATTGGTTGATTAAGCGTGGCGAAGTGGCCGCCGATGACAGTGATAGCGTAAAGCAGGAGGCGATAGAAGCTTATATTCATCGCGCCACTTTGGCACAACCCAAAGCGCCGCGCATCGAAGTTGAAGCTGAACATGCGCGTCTACAAAGAGCTAAATCATCGCAAATGATGCGCTCACCTGCACAGCGTTTACAGGCCGATGCGGATGTAAAGAAAACCGTTAAAGTGCTCACAGTATTAGTGGATTTCCCTGATTTAAAACATGATAACAATGGCTTAAAAGCGGGCGATACAGCCATGTATTACCCGAGTTATCCTGTGTCCCACTACAAGGAATTACTCTTTTCGCCTGCGGGATTTAAAGGTCCACAGGGGCAGACTTTAGATTCTGGGTATCAATATTATCAAGCGGTTTCTGGGCAAACTTTCTCCTTTACTGGGGATGTAAAGGGTTGGTATACCGCCTCACAAAATGCCGAATACTATGGTGCTAATGATCCAGATACTCGTAGTGATTCACAGGTCGAACAATTGGTAAAAGAAGCCGTATCTCAAGCCGTCGCGAATATGTCTCCTGCAGAGTTGACTAGCTATGATGTTGAAGACCAAAATGATTTGAACAACAACGGTAATTACAACGAGCCCGATGGCATTATCGACCATGTGATGATTTTCCACTCTAGCATAGGTGAAGAAGCCGGTGGTGGAGCTTTAGGCGCGAGTGCAATTTGGTCGCATCGATTTTTTGTTGACCAAGTAACCAATGGCTATGCGCTTCCTGGTACGGACAAAAAAGTATTCGGTTACACCATTCAGCCTATCGATGCGGCAACGGGCGTATGTACCCACGAATTTGGCCATGATTTAGGTCTGCCAGATGAATACGATACCACTGATAACACCAATAAAGACGGCTCGCCTGTGGGGTTATGGTCTTTGATGTCTGGAGGCAGTTGGGCTGGCGCTATCGCTGGTGCCCAGCCGAGTGGTTTTAGTCCCTATGCGCGTTCTTACCTACAGGAAAGATATAAAGGTAAGTGGTTGAATGAACGTGAAATCAGCTTAGATAGTATTCCTAAATCAGGCATGGATGTGACCTTGAATGAGGCGGTTAATCATCAGGCGGTTAACCAAGTCTCTATTCCACTTCCTCCAACGCCAATCCCCTTTAAAGCACCTTATCAGGGCAGTTATCAGTATTATTCTGGTCAAGGGGATATGCTGAATAACAGCATGAATTTCAATGTTACTTTGCCCGCAGTCACGACAGATAAACTGATCCTGAGTATGAAAGCCAGTTGGAGTATTGAACGTGACTATGACTACATGCAAGTGAAAGTGGATGGTGAGGCTATTGCGGGTAATCACACTAAGTTTAACAATGGGGTAAATAGCGCTCGTCATATTATTACTGGCGAGTCGTCTGCGATTGCTCAGGCGGAGGGCAATGATGCTTGGGTAACGTTAGAGTATGATTTATCTGCCTATTCAGGGAAAACGATTGCGGTCGAGATCAATTATGTCACCGATGACTATACCGGAGGGTCAGGTATCACTCTCGATAACATCAGCGTTAAACAAAATACCGCTGAGTTCTATAGTGATAACGCTGAAGTCGCGGATAAAGTGACGTTTTACGGTTATAGCCGGATTAAGGACTCACGTCCTGGGGCGGCATCTCGCTATCTTATCCAACTGCGTAGCCATAACGGTGTCGATGCTGGCTTAAACGTGGCAAGTTTTGAGCCTGGTGTATTAGTCTGGTTAGAAGATTTTGGTTACAGTGACAATAATGTCTCCGATCATGCGGGCCATGGCTTGATTGGCGTGATTGATGCCGACCAAAACCTGATTGGCACTCGCTCTACCGAGGTACAAATCCGCGATGCAGCCTTTAGCACAGTAAAACAAACCTTCTATTCAGGTGACAATAATCTCGATGCTGTTAGCCTGTTCGATGATAGTTTTGATTACAGCGCGCCGCTACAACCCCAGTCAGGCATAGTATTGCAGCAGTTAGGTTTGACGATGCAGGTACTATCGCAAGCCAGTAATAACAGCACTGCGGTGATTCGGTTAGCAAATGCAAATTCTGATGCTGTAGCGCCGTTAAAAGTCAGTTTTACTAATACGGTCAATCAATTAGTTGTAAGCTTCACCAGTAATATTAATGGTGGTATGGGGGCATTAACCTACGCTTGGGATTTTGGTGATGGCACCACAAGTACAGCGGCTTCGCCAAACCATACCTATGCGAAGGCGGGCACTTATACTGTGACGCTTACAGTAACTGATGCGCAAAATATTAAGGATATTAGTAGTTTGATAGTGACTGTTACTGCACCAGTTACGCCCCCTGTCACACCTCCTGTGACTCCGCCGGCGAATGAGAGTTCTGGCGGTGGTAGTCTAGGTTGGTTGAGCCTTGCTTTTCTTGGCTTATTGACTTGGCGTCGCCAGTTAAATATTCGCTAATTGAATCGCGTGATAGCAGATCAAAAATGCCTCTAATTTAGAGGCATTTTTATTTGTCATCAGTCATTAGTGCAGCTTTGGCTAAAGCTCGGATTCAAACTGACGGATAGCTTGCTCGGCCGCTGGAAGAAAGATTTCGCTGACGATCATTTCATGCTCACCGTGATGGAAATAGCGGCGGCGTCCCCAGAGTGCATGTTCGACACTTTGATCTAAACTTTCAGCTAAGTGGGCAAGGCGACTACAGGTTTCGAAACTGGCCACTTCGATTCTACCGGGGATGAAGTTATCTTGGCTAAACAGTAATTCACCTAAGGGGCGAGTACCCAAACTAAGGAAATCCATTTTGCGCTCGGCCATTAATTTTTCAGGGATCAAGGTTCTGGCAAATACCCAAGGTATCGAGTCGAGGCAAAGCAAGACTTCACGGATCCATACAGCACCTTGCTGGGGATATTCGCCCTCTAAGGGAGCATGCAGTCCTTCGCCTAGTATCTTTACTTCAAATTGAGCGCAGCAAGTTTTGAGTTTTTGCGTTAGGCTGCCAGTGGCAAGCAACCATTCTTTCAAGGGCGATTTGGGGAGTTTGTCGGCTAGATCGGCTGAAAACCACTGAATAGATTCACCATAGGGAAAGCTTAAGCTAGTCACATTCATTAAATACTCGTTACAATATAAACAAACGTCGGCAGTCTAGCATGTCGCGACGCGAGCATATATACCCAAGCTACTTCCAGATACGGACACTGCATCTTCAGGTTGTTTGGCTATATAGATTGGGAAGTTTCTTCCATTACCATTATTGTTTTAGGGAGCCGTAAGTCGCTATGAAAAAATTACTCTCAGTCTGTCTTATCCTGTTTACAAGTGTTTTCAGTGTTTATGCGGCCGATGAAAAAGAAGCTGCACCTGCAGCAGCAACCCCACCTACGGGTGAGTATGCCTACTATGGTTTCGAACCCGAAATTGTCACTAACTATATTTCTAATCGCAAGAAATTGGGTTTTGTGAAGATTAGCGTTGAGTTAATGGTAAAGAGTCCAGATGATCTAGTGACAATTGAGCTCCATAATCCATTATTGCGAGCCGCAATTGTTGAAGTGTTAGGCAATCAATCGGAAGAGAAGATTAAGTCGCTCACGGGTCGTGAAGAGATTCGTCGTGAGTGCTTTGAAATGGTTAACAATTTGATCACCAAAGAAGCTGGTAAACCCTTGATCGTAAACTTATTGTTTACCTCTTATCTGTACGATTAATTTACTGCCTCACTCTATGGGCTGACTTAGGTCGGCCCATTGCGTTACATGAGCTATTATGTCAAAACCTACCGTTAAACCCGTCCAATTAGTAACTGCGAAACGCCTAACGAGTACAGCCAACATTGGTCATGCAAAAACTAAAGCACCAAAGCAGGCTAGAACTGAGGTGAAAGGCAAAGCCAAGTCGGTCAAAAACAGGCGCAGTGCTGAGATCAAAAAAGCTTTGCATCCTCGAAATGTACACTTGAACGGCTATGATTTTCCGGCGCTGATGAGTTCATTCCCTAAGCTAAAAGCCTTTGTTCGACCCACGCCTTATGGGGCTTTATCGGTCGATTTTTCCGATCCGTTAGCGGTTAAGATGCTTAATGCGGCGCTACTGAAACACCATTATGGGATTGAATCTTGGGATATTCCTGATGGAGCGTTATGTCCTCCTATTCCCGGTCGAGTCGATTATTTACATTATTTAGCAGACCTTCTAGCCGAAGGCGATGATGTATTTGCTTTGGATAAAACTAGGGTATTAGATATCGGCACTGGCGCAAACGGTATTTATCCCATATTGGGTTGCCAAGTATACGGTTGGCAATTTGTCGCCTCGGATATTAATGCCCATTCACTCAGTAATGTGCAGAGTATTATTGAGCAAAACCCAGTGCTGCAAGGGCAGATAAGTTTACGATTACAGCCAAATGACAAGGCGGTCTTCAAGGGAATCATTCAAGCCGGAGAATGTTTTGCGTTAACCCTGTGCAATCCGCCATTTCATGCCTCTATGGCTGAGGCGAGCGAAGGTACAAAGCGTAAGGTGAATAATCTGCAGCTCAATCGGGGTGGCTTGGTAAAGGCTGCGCCTAAGCTGAATTTCGGCGGTCAAGCGGCTGAGCTTTGGTGCCAAGGCGGTGAACGACAGTTTCTAGCGACTATGATCCGTGAGAGCCAAATGTTTGCAGATCAATGCTTATGGTTTACCAGTCTAGTGTCGAAGAAGGAAAACCTGAAACCTTGTTATCAAGCCTTAGCGCAGTTGAAAGTCGATACTGTGAAAACGATTGAGATGCAGCAGGGTAATAAAATTACGCGGGTTTTAGCGTGGAGTTTCCAGTCAGCAGCTAAGCGCAAAATCTGGCGCGGTGAACACTTAGCCCGTTAAGACTGTTGGGTATGACCCAATTAAGTACAGCTAACAAAACAGGCGCTAATGGCGCCTGTTTTTATTAAAAGTAAAAATAGCCACAGTTACTATGGCTTTTCTTCCTTATGATCGCGACGGAATAACGCCCACTCTTCAATTGCTTCACCGCTGGGTAAGGTGCAGATCCCATGTTCACCTTCAGCGGTTTTCTCAATTGTTAATTTGCCACCAATGGAGACACAATACTCAGAGGCGGGATTGGCTATTTTTACTTGTTCAGTATCACTGCATCCGACGAATACCAGACTCGCCAGAAGTGGAGCAGTAACAAGCAGGAATTGGATTTTCATAGACACTCCTTGGTGAGTTATTTTCGCCCTAAAATCCGCAGGATCCGTAGGAACAAGTTGATGATATCCATATACAAAGCGGCGGCGCTATCGATAGCATTATCTATGGTTTTAGGGATTTGATTCGCCCGTCCCCAGTCATAACCAATATAACCGCAGAAAATCAGCACGACGATCCAATCTAAAATGCCGTGGTGAGTATTAAAGATAAACACTTCAATCAGTTCGACGACGATAACGAGCAATAAAGCAATCGTGAGGGCGCCGGAAATTTTTTGGAAAAAGGCGGGGAAGAGTGTGCCTAAACACATCATGGCTATGGTCACTAGCCCTGTGATACGAATGGCTTCAGTCACCAATTCGGGATCGTATTGACTAACCACCATATTGATTATTAAGCCGAAGGGCACGACCACAAAGTTGTAGCCAATAAAACTGACAACGGGGTTAGTCGATTTTTGGAACAGATAAATCCCAAAGAAACAGGAGGCGAAATAGCCGATAAAGAAAATCCAAGGATTAACACTGGCAATCGCCTCTGGGTCGATATTGGTGACCATCCAATAGTTAACGGCAAAACCCCAAATCAGCGTGAGGCCGATAACGAGGTTGTAAATACCTGCGCCAACTATGGGGTCGTCTGTGGTCATGCGGTCAAATACACTGTTTTCCGAATCCATATGTTTTCCTTATGATTTCCTTATTTTAACGGGCCATTAAGCGTCATCAGTGTTGAGCTATATGACGGCAAATTAAGCGGTGGCAATTAAGCTAGTGTAAATAAAGCCGTTTTTCAAGCGAGAACAACCTAAGCCTCTTTAGTACCACAAACACTGCAGCGGACTTGTTTCGGTAACTTCATCTCGCGAAACTCCATCGTCATTGCATCGATCATCAAAATGCGTCCTGCTAAGGTTTTACCCATGCCAGTAATCACTTTGATGGCTTCAACCGCCTGCAAACAACCTATCATGCCGACGACAGGGGCTAGGATACCCGATTCAACGCAGCTCAGTTGTTGCTCGCCAAATAGGGCGCTAAAGCAATGATAACAAGGCGTTTCGCTGTGATAATCGAACACAGTGACCATGCCTTCCATCCGAATTGCCGCGGCAGACACTAAGGGCACTTTATGCTTAAAACAGCTGAGATTAAGTTGCTCGCGCACACTGACATTATCGGTGCAGTCGAGCACTAGATTGTGATCGGCGACAAGGGCGTCAATCTCATAATCATCTAATACGGCATTGATAATATTGATCTTAATAAAGGGATTGAGCTGCATGAGGCTCTGTTTAGCCGATTCGACTTTAGGCTGGCCGACATTGGTATCTTGATGCAGCACTTGGCGCTGCAAGTTGGATAATTCTACTGTATCAAAATCGACCAGTGTCAGTTCACCAATACCCGCAACCGTGAGGTACTGGCTGGCGGCACAGCCCAAACCGCCAGCGCCTATCATCAGCACTTTGGCTTGTTTTAAGCGTTCTTGACCGTCGATATCCATAGCCTTGATGGATATTTGGCGGCTGTATCTTAAGAGTTCGCTGTCGCTGAGAATATCTTCTGGCACATTCATTGGGATTTTCCTAGCAAAGCACGCTGTTAAATGGCTCGACCGTCACTTGGGTGCCAGCGGGAGTATCACCTTGGAATTGCTCCAATAAAACGAAACAGTTTGCTAAGCTCATCGAAGTCAACATGGCAGAACCTTGGCTACCGGTAATGGCAACTTCGAGTTTACCTTGTGCATTACGGCTTAAAACGCCCCGTTGATATTCGACGCGGCCCGGTTGTTTACGCACAGGCGTGGTGAGCGTAGCGTCTAACATCAAAGGTGCAACTGGGGTTAACCCCTGCATCTTGTTCAGTATTGGCCAAACGAGTTTGTAAAACGTCACCATAGAAGACACGGGATTCCCCGGTAAACCACAGAATATCGCTTTGCCGATACGGCCCATGGCAAAGGGCTTGCCTGGTTTGATGGCGAGTTTCCAGAAGGTAATTTTGCCTTCCTCATCAAGAATTTGTTTAGTGAAATCCGCTTCACCGACCGACACGCCACCCGAGGTTAATACCATGTCGGCTTGGCTGGCCGCATGGCGAAATGCCTGACGTATGGCTTCAGGATCATCGGCTATTACGCCTAAATCGAGCCATTCCACGTTAGCGCGGCTGAGTAAGCCTTGGATCGAGTAACGGTTTGAATCGTAAATTTGTCCTAGGGCTAATTCGCTGCCAACGGGACGCAGTTCATCGCCTGTGGAGAAAAAGGCCACTTTAAGCTGACGATAAACTCGCACTTGGCTAACACCAATCGTGGCCAACACCCCGAGTTCGGCGGCACCAATTTGAATGCCAGCACTGAGCACTTTAGTGCCTTGGGTGAGTTCTTCACCGCGGCAACGCACATTGGCGCCTTGCGCCCTAGGATGGCGGATATGAATAATCTCTCCTTCAACCTCGGCTTCTTCCTGCATTTGCACTGTGTCATAACCTGTAGGCACAGGCGCACCCGTCATGATCCGCACGCAGGTATTAGGTTTGGCTTCACCTTTAAAACCATGGCCAGCGAAGGAACTGCCGATAAGGCGCAATGCGGTCTGATTGGTTTGCGTATTTAAGTCGACAAAACGGAAGGCGTAGCCGTCCATAGAGGAGTTGTTAAAGGGCGGCAGGTCTATGCAGGAAGCTAAATCTTCTGCTAGGACGCGGCCAAGGGCATGGGGAAGCAATACGACTTCGGTGTCTGACACTGGGCTAACTTGCTCGAGCAAAAGGGGAATAGCTTGATCTGGATGCATTAAGCTAGGTTGCGAACAAGGATCGGCTGTTACGGACATTAGGGTCTGCCTTATATGCAATGGGTCGTAATGACGCTGAATGAATTTCCACCTGATTATGACTGGCTATTATGCCACGGTGATCTGGGATGGCTATGATTTGCATGTGAGTTTCTGTGATAGGCCAGTCAGTTTTTTCTGCCACTTTGGGTGATAACCTCGCTAGAAGTTACACAATTTACTGCGCTAATTCGAGGGTTGAACGCGAGTCGATGAACAAATGAAAATCATTTTTATCAATGAATCATTAACTTAGCAAGAAATCCAAAGGTAAATTTTGTTGCTTTTGTCGACCCCCTTGATGACAATGTCCCCCATGATTCAGTTCGAATGCAAAAGAGGATTTACTATGCTGTCTGCAACTATGATCGAAAAGTTGAATGAACAAATTAATATGGAGTTCTTCTCCTCAAATTTATACCTGCAAATGAGTGCGTGGTGTGAAGATCAGGGATTTGAAGGCGCAGCTAAGTTTATGCGTGAGCATGCGGATGAAGAAATGGGCCATATGCGTCGTCTTTTCACGTATGTGAGTGAAACTGGTGGCTTACCTTTGTTAGGTGCGATTGCGGCGCCACAGTCACAGTTTGATTCTTTACTGGCGTTGTTTGAATTAACCTATGAGCATGAGCAGCTTATTACCCGTCAGATCAATGCCTTGGCCCATGCCGCATTTTCGAATCAAGATTACTCAACCTTTAACTTCTTACAATGGTATGTCGCTGAGCAGCACGAAGAAGAAAAGCTGTTTAAGTCGATTGTCGATAAGATACGTTTAGTGGGCGAAGATGGTAAGGCACTGTTCTTTATCGATAAAGATTTAGCTAAGCTAGCCTCTAAGGGTGGCGAAAGCATAATGAACGGTCAAGGCCAACCACAGGCTTAAACCCGTTTTATTTGCCACAAAAAAAGCAGCCTAGGCTGCTTTTTTGTTCTTTATCGTTTTATTTTTTATAAGCTTAGATATTCACGCATTTATCTTGATAGCCATCATTCAACAGCGCTGTGTGCTTGATGCGTAGCAAGGGAGTGATCTCGTTGAAGGGGAGCGGTTTGGAGATCAAATACCCTTGAGCGAAGTGGCAACCTAAATCTCGTAGGAAGTGCCACTGTGCTTCGGTTTCTATGCCTTCAGCAACTAACTCCATTTCTAGGCTTTGCCCCATCATGACAATCGCTTTGACTAAGTTGGCGTTCGAGTTATTTTCGAGGGCATTTTCCACAAAGCTGCGGTCGATTTTAATCACTGAAATCGGGAATTTTTTCAGATAACTCAGGGAAGAATAACCCGTACCAAAGTCATCGATATAGATTTGCGAGCCTAAATGACGAATAGACTCGAGTGTGCTCAAGCAATGGCTGGCATCGCCCATCATCATGCTTTCAGTGATCTCAATATGCACATTTCGTGGGTTAACGTGGTGGCGGTTGAAGCACTCTTGCAACACTTGGTCGAACCCCATGCCGCGTGTATTGATACATTGGCGGCTGGAAACATTAATCGCGACATTGATATTTAAGCCACTTTTCTGCCATTGTCTCAGATCATGCATGGCTTGGTTGAGCACCCATTCGCCCATAGGCTCTATCAATCCGGTTTCTTCGGCTAATGGGATAAATTGATCCGGCGGGATCAACCCAAGCTCGGGGTCTTGCCAGCGGATAAGGGCTTCGACGCTGCAGACACTTCCGGTTTGCATATCCACGATAGGTTGATAATGCAGGGCAAATTCATTTTGTGCCACGGCACGGCGTAGACGTTGTTCTAACTCCATCCGAGCGAACATGGCTTGATTCATACCCGCGGTGAAGTATTTAAAATTGTTCCGCCCTGCGTCTTTGGCTTGATACATGGCGGTTTCGGTATTGCGGGTGAGTGAGCCAGTATCTAACCCATCTTCGGGATAGACGCCAATACCAAAGCTGGCCGAAATCTGGATCTCGCGGTCATTTAAGTTAAATGGCATACCTAAGGTTTCAATGATTCGGGTTGCCATGTGTTCGATGGCGAGTTCGTTAGTCAGTCGTGGCAAGATAAGCACAAACTCGTCGCCACCGATACGTGCGATAAAATCTGTTTTCCCCGCAATGCCTTCTAAGCGCTTTGCGACATCTTTAAGTAATAAGTCGCCAGTGGCATGGCCTTGTACATCATTGATATATTTGAATTGATCCAAATCAATCAGCAAGATAGCCAGCTTGCGAGAGTCATGCTGCGCCACATGGATTTCGTGCTGCAGTCGTTCATTGAACAGCTTACGATTAGGCAGCCCAGTTAACCCATCGAAGTTGGCCTGATACCAAAGATCCTGTTCATATTGCTTACGCTTACTGATATCCATAAATAAACCAATATGTTGGATTATTTTACCTTGCTCATTTCGCACCACAGTAATCGCTAGATACTCGGGATACACTTGGCCATCTTTGCGTTTATTCCAAACCTCACCCTCCCATTTCCCTTCTTTTTGTAGTGATTCCCACATGGCGGTATAAAAGTGCTTAGGATGACGGCTAGAGCTGAGTAGGGAGGGACTGCGGCCTTTTACTTCTTCCAATGAATAGCCCGTAATGTGGCAAAAAGCGGGGTTGACCAGTTCGATATGGTTGTCGGCATCTGTCACCATTATGCCTTCGGCAGAATAGTCAAACACAGCTGCAGCGCGGCTTAGGGCATGGTTTGCTTTTTGCCGTTCGCTAATCATACGGTTCATGGCGCTGGCCATGCGGGCGAGTTCATCTGTGCCTGAGACTTGGATATTAATATTGAGCTGTGGATCTGCTGCCATTTGCTGCATGTCATTGGCAATCTTAGTGATCTTATCCATAAAATTGCGGATGATCTTTTGTCCAAGCCAAAGTGTGATGGTCGCGGTGAACAAAGCCGAGAACAAGTATAAGCCGAGTAAGATTAAGGTGTGGTTTTGTTGATATTCGCTCTGCTGCGCCATGTTCTTGGTGATATTTTGTGCCAGCAAATGTAGTTGATTGATACGCTGAGTGGTGAGATCCCACCACTCCTGGCTATCAATTGGATGTGGCGGCATTAATAGTTGGCTCATCGCTTGGCTTAATTTGTCCTCACTGGCTGGGACTTGCGCGATGGCTTTGATCTCCGTCATCGGCAAACCTTGCTGCTGCAGTTGCTGCAACTTGACCATGCTGAACTGGTATTGATCTATGCTGTCCTCAATGGTTTTCAGCGCTGCCTTAAATTCGGGTAGAGAACGAGTCTCGTGACTGAGTTCATCCAAATTAAGATGAATCGTCGCAAGTGCTGCATTAAATTTTTGCAGTGAAATCTCATCGCCCTTAAGCAAATAGTCCTGAAAACTGCCCATTAAGCCACCGTAACCTAAGTAGGCATTAATATTTTGTGCCAGAGCGCTAATGCGAGTTTGTTGTTCAATTTGCTTGCTGATTTGCAGAATGCGTTGATTTTCTGGTGAATCTTGTAGGTTTTGCAGTAAGGACCTTCTATCGGAAATTGATGCATTACTCGCGTGCATCACGGCTCGCTCATATTCATACATAAAGGAGATTATGGTGCGGTAATCATTAATATTGAGTGACTTGCTGAGCAGTAATTGATTGATGGCACTTCGTTCTTTTACGGCCAACTCCTGCACCATAAGCAGGTTCAATAGATCGGTATAGGCACGGGACTGACTGATTTCGTTGGTTTGTAACTGTAATAACTGAATGAGCTGCAAAAGCTGAGTGTGGAATTGATTATAGAGTTCCGTAAACTGACTCAGTGTTTCGTCTGTGTGGTTTTGGTGAACGTTAGCGAGTTTGTTGCCTGTAAGTTTGAGCGCATCCAACAATGCGTTCATTTTGTTTGCTTCAATACTTTTAGGGTCGAGCGTCTCCAGAAGATGCTCTAAAGGCTCACTGTTCAGTAACGCATCGAGTGCTTTTGACCTAGTTGCTTGTTGCTGTAATAGCACTTCATCGGTTGGTCGCTGATTTGTACTTAGACCATATTCGTTTTGCAACTGATAGAGTAGCTCAGTGATTTGTACCGTCGTTTGTACCGCAAGATGGTTGTGCTTGGCCGAGTGTGATTCCTTTATCAAGTCATGCATGCGCGTCAGAATGAAAAAGCTCATCATTAATAATGGGACTAACGAAAACAGAATGAGCTTTTGCTTCAAACTGAGATGGTGTAGCGCTGACGGCATTAAAGATCACTCCACTCGTTCGCCTAGGCAGAAAAAGAAAATTCAACGTAATAACGTTGAATCCGAGTTACAAATAGGACTAGGCACAGGGTGAGGATATTTAACATAGGCGGCCAGCCACCGCGACCTTTAGTTTATGGATATCTAATCTAGGTCACGAAATTAAGCAAATTGTTATATATCATGCTAAGAGACTATTTTTATTAACCTATTTTGCACCTATCAAACAAGCATTTGCTTTGTCTGTGATGTGAAGCAGTATTTCATCATTCGAAAGAATGACTTGTTTAACTTTACCTTTCATCGGTTTTTTAGTGCATTAGGTGGAACGCGATTGTTAACGGTAAATCTACTTAAATAAAAAGGACGTTTGCCGCAGCTAAACGTCCTTCTATTTAAATCAATGCCCTAGATTCAGGCGATTGGCATGTTATCTAGCCGACATTGGCCAGCAATGATTTGCGATAAACGACAATATCTTCAATCGTTAATACGGGTATATTGTGCTGCGCACCGAAGGCAATAATTTCGGGTAAACGCGCCATAGTGCCATCGGTGTTAGTGACTTCACACAATACGCCAGCGGCTTTTAAACCCGCGAGTTGCATTAAATCGATAGTGCCTTCAGTGTGACCACGGCGGGTCAACACCCCACCCTGTTGGGCGCGAAGTGGATACACATGGCCAGGACGAGCGAGATCACTTGGCTTAGCGCCATCGGCAATCGCCGCTTTAATGGTAGTCACGCGGTCAGCGGCGGAAACGCCAGTCGTCACACCGACTTTAGCTTCAATACTCACAGTAAACGCCGTGCCGTATTGGCTCGAGTTGTTTTCCACCATAGGGGGCAACTCGAGGGCTTTGACTTTTGCATCGGGTAAACACAGGCAAACAATACCGCTACATTCACGGATGAGCATGGCCATTTGCGCGTTAGTCAGCGTCTCGGCAGCGAAAATTAAATCGCCTTCGTTTTCTCTATCTTCGTCATCGACAACTAACACACCTTGGCCTTGACGCAGGGCATTAAGACCCGCTTCAACGCGTTCGATAGCAGTACCAAAAGGAGCAAGTAAAGACTGATTCATGGTTAATATCCTTAAATAAACGACATTGGAATATCCAGAATCAGGGCGTGCAGAAATACAACGTAATCAAACCAAAAGGCTCGATTTTGCTGTAGCAATATCACTTCACTTGGGGTGAAGTTATTGCAAAACATGAGGCTAACACTGCAATACATAAGCGCGTTGCACTTAAATACCGCAAGGTGTTGTCTTACATTCTCTTCCATCCGGACTCAGCACTGTCGGCATTGAAGCAAACAGTCCATTACCGTCGGCTCTGGAATAGTCAGTTTTGCACTAGGCAAAATCTAAGGCACCAGATCTGCTGACCCCGAAAGTGATTTCGGGCGCTCGCGGGCTTTGGGTGTCGCTCAGCAAAATAATCACTTAGTCGTTACCCATTTACCGCCGGTGGGGAGTTTCACCCCGCCCTGAGAATTTGCTTTTGAGCCATTTGCGCTCAAAAACGCGGTTATGTTGCTCTTATTTACCGCGAATGGCAACTTCTCGCGTTCAATGTTTGCGCTAGTGCACACCTGACCACTATCATACTGAACACATAAGCTAATTGACTTGCCGTCGCATTCTTCGACGGTCGTTATGGACGTCACAAGGACGTATAAATGCGCTCTCTGCTACTCACTTTAGGTATTGTTATGTTGTTATCCGCTTGTTCGACCTCCAAAGGGCAAGTACCCGCCCCGGTTGCTGAAAAAATTCCCCATGTGATGACTTTACATGGCGTAACACGTACCGATGATTACTATTGGCTGCGTGATGATGAGCGCAATGATCCTAAAGTGTTAGCCTATCTCAACGCTGAGAATCGCTATACCGCGGCTTATTTCAAACCATTAAAGCCGTTGCAAGATGGTCTTTATAAAGAGTTAACAGAGCGTTTAGTCGCCGATGAGTCGAGCGTGCCGTACCAATGGCATCAGAACAGCTACTATCACAGATACCAAGAGGGCAGCGAATATCCGCTGATCAGCCGTAAGGGCGCCGATGGTGTTGAGCAAGTGATGCTCGACGTTAACGAGCGAGCTAAGGGCCATGAGTTTTATGGTTTAGGCGGCGCCAGTGTCAGCCCAGATGAAACCATGTTGGCCTTTGGCGAAGACGTCCTCAGCCGCCGTGTATATCACATCTATTTTAAAGACTTGGCTTCGGGCGACATGATCACCGACGTGCTTGAAAATACCGAAGGTCGCGTAGTGTGGGCGAACGACAACAAGCATGTGTTCTATATCGCCAAAGATCTAAAAACCTTGCTGGGCTATCAAGTGTATCGCCACGAGCTGGGCACTAAGCAATCGAGCGATGTCTTAGTGTATGAAGAACAAGACGATTCATTTTATATCTCACTCGGCAAAACCTTAGATGAGTCGCAAATTGTGTTGTTCCAAGAAAGCACCACGACCAGCGAAGTGTCGGTGCTCGATGCCAAAGATCCTCTGGGTTTATTCAAGCCAGTATTAGCGCGGGAAGAAGGCCACGAATACAGTGTGTCTAAGCTGGGTGATACTTATTACATTCTCACCAACTGGCAGGCGACTAACTTCCGTTTGATGAAAGTCGCCATTAAAGATGCAGCGGACAAATCTAAGTGGCAAGAAGTGGTTGCGCATAATCCCAATGCCCGTATCGAAGACGAGTTGGTGCTCAAGGATTATCTGATTATTCAGACCCGTGAAAATGGCCTAACGCGGATTAAAGTGATGCCGCTCAATGGTCAAAAGCCCTTCGAGTTGAGCTTTGATGAGCCTGCTTATGTGATGGGTTTAGAGATTAATTCCCAGCAAGACAGCAATAAGTTACGCATTTTCTACTCCAGCCTAACGACGCCAGAAGCCGTATACGAATATTCGCTGGTGAATCCCGATAGACGTGATTTATTAAAACAAGATCAAGTCTTAGGCGGCTTCGATGCCAGCCAGTATCGTGCCGAACGGATATTTGTGACGGCCCGCGATGGTGCGAAAGTGCCCGTCTCTTTGGTGTATCGCAAAGATAAATTCAAGAAAGATGGCACTAACCCTCTGTATCAATACGGTTATGGATCTTACGGTTACACAGTAGAACCCGATTTTTCTTCATCCGTTATCAGTCTGCTTGACCGCGGTTTTGTGTATGCCATCGCCCATGTGCGCGGCTCAGAAATGCTAGGTCGCCCTTGGTATGACAATGGTAAGTTGTTGAATAAGCAGAATACCTTCAATGATTTTATTGACGTAACAACGGCATTAACGGCGCAAGGTTATGGCGACAAAAACAAGGTTGTTGCCTCTGGCGGCAGCGCGGGTGGTTTGCTAATGGGCGCGATTGCTAACCAAGCGCCGGACAAGTATTTCGCCCTTGCAGCCCATGTACCTTTTGTTGATGTGGTGACGACTATGCTGGACGAGTCGATTCCGTTGACGACCAATGAGTACGACGAGTGGGGCAATCCGAACGAGAAAACCTATTTCGATTACATGCTGAGTTACTCGCCCTACGACAATGTCACTGAGCAAGAATACCCACACATGTTAGTGACGACAGGTTTGCATGATTCCCAAGTGCAGTATTTTGAACCCGCCAAGTGGGTCGCTAAACTGCGCGATGTACAGAATAAGTGGTACAAGATGGATGATAAGGTGTTGTTATTCAATGTGGATATGGAAGCTGGCCACGGCGGTAAGAGTGGTCGTTATCGCCAGTACCAAGACACTGCCCAAGAATATGCCTTCTTCTTGAGTCTATTAGGTATGGCGAAGTAGGTCATTCGCAAGTGACTGGATCAGCCGTCAACCTAGGCAATACTGACAGAGGCGCTTTACAGCAACATGAGTCACTGGTGGCAGACACACTTGTCCCAGTGACTAGCGCTGTCGCAACCAAAAATGTTGTTACAGAAGCTTCGCTGAATCCCGTACCATTAAATCCTGCACCACCGAAGCCTACACCCATAAAATCAGCACCCCTCTGGTATTTGTATCTAGTTCGCTGCGCCAACGGGCATTTATACACAGGCGTCACCACAGATGTCACACGACGCTTTAGCGAGCATCAATCGGGTGGTATCAAATCCGCTAAGTATTTGCGCGGTAAAGGTCCGTTAACGCTGATGTATCAAGAGCAGGTTGGCAGTCACGGCGATGCACTGCGCCGTGAAATAGCAGTTAAAAAGTTAAGCCGTAGTCAAAAGTTGGTGTTGATTGAGTCAGGGCGTGGATTACTAGAGCGTTAACACTGCATCATACTTGTTCTGTGACGAGGAATGAGATTAAGCACTGTCATTCCAGTGACTCGCCGTAAATATGTCCCTATAGGCTCGACGACGGCATCCATGCCGTCAACGGTCACTTCCATGTCAGTGCTTAATCTGGCTAACTGCATAGTATCCTGTTACCTAGAGCATTCTCTTAAGCCTAATGTCAGACAGAACTATCTATCTTAGTTGGCATGATCCTATTGCAATATATGATAGGTTTGTAACTCGCACATGGGATATTCTGTCTGATAGATTGTTGTGTAAGGAAAGTGATAGAAATCTGATTAATTTATTTTGATACAAATAGTTAACGATGCACGCTTTCTCTGCTCTAATGAGGTAAGCGAGCATGCACACTATTCAAAGGTTATCTTAATGGAGGTCTTTTTTATATGCATGGCGTTTGCAAATTATGTAATCAAGAAGCGAAGCTTGAGTTGAGTCATTTTATTCCAAAATTTATAGGAAAGTGGCTTAAGAAGACTTCAATTACGGGTTATTTAAGAGATGGAAATCAAGTAAGTAAACGACAGCAAGATATAGCCAAAGAATATTGGTTATGTGGAGCTTGCGAAGATTTATTTTCAACATGGGAAAGAACTTTTTCGGTTAAAATATTCCACCCTTATATGAAAAACTCGAGTTTAGTAGCAGTGTATGGAAATTGGTTGTCAAAATTTGCAGCCTCTTTGTCTTGGCGAACACTTACTTATGTTCGCAGCAAAAATAGCCATGAAACTAAACCGCAAGAATACCTAGAAATGTTGGCAAAAGCTGAAGAGGGGTTAGCCAACTTCTTACTTGGTAAATCTTCAAACTTATACGAATTTGAGCAACACATATTTCCTCTTGATGTTATTGAGTCAACAAATTTCGATAATCTTCCAACAAACATCAATCGGTATTTCCTTCGTGCTATTGCCATGGATATTGTGGGTAACTCACAAGGCACGTACATTTATACGAAGTTACCTTCGTTTATTGTTATAGGTGTAATTAAGTCAAAGCAATCGAAACAAATGCGATCTAGCCGTGTGGCTATTAGCGGTGGAACAATATCCCCAAGACAGTACGTCTTTCCTGACGGTTTTGATGGTTATATCAGGGATGCTGCAAATAAAATATCTGAACTATACGAGCAAATCCCAGAAGAACAGCTTGCAAAGATTGAAAATTATGTGATTGATAATGTGGATAAAGTGGTAGGTTCAAAACTGTTTGAAGCTATTGTCCATGATTATGAGAGGTTTGGTCGAAAGTCATTAAGATAATAAAGCATTTAAGAGTGATTCCTAAAGCTTGGTATTTTTAGTTCAAGGTTGGGGGCTAGTGGCAATGTTGCTCATACTTGAATGCAACATTATATGTGAAGTTTATCAAGGCATTCATTGTTCAATTTGGCCACAGGTATACTCAAAGGTTAATGAGATTAAGCACTGTCATGGAAGTAACCGTTGGCGGCATAGCCGCTCTTTCGTATCCATGTGATCGCGGCATTTGCACTTCCGTATGCAGCAGATGCCACGGTCGAGCCTATAGTGACACTTCTTGTTAAACGAAAGGGCGGCGAGTCACTGGAATGGCAGTGCTTAATAGCTTAACGATTAACTTTCATAATAAATCAAATAGTTAAGCTTTAGTCGTCACCAAAGACTGGTCTGCATTGGGGTTAGAGAAGTAGAAATTGAGAGTTAAAAAAATGCCACTGGCCGGTTTATTGCCGGATTTATTATTGGGGTGAGTCGATTTTTTCTTCTGCTGAGCGATAAGTTTGTCTGCTATTGGTATTCTGAACTCCATTCAACAGCTTAAGAATGCCACTTACACAGATCTTTTCACGCTCTCGAACTACATGTCCGGTCTTTTTCTATGCTTAATTTACAATCCCTGGTAGGGCTTCTCTTAAAAGTTCCAACTCCTTTTTGTTTGCTTTAATCCAAAGTTTTTTCAAGTTTGGTATCGAAGCCAAGATTTCTACTGTCTCTTTAGTCTTGATTACATTTGTTTCAACAAGATATAACGCAAAAATATTTTTATTTCCACGCAACTCATCAATACTGGACAGCTGTGGGTTTCCACTGAGGTCTAAAATTTTTACGCTGTCAAGCGTTGAAATGATAGAACCAAAATCTAACTTTTGACATTTATTTAAAGATAAGTAGCTTAAATTCTGGGTGTTTCCGGTAATTTCAGAGAGTTTGCTTGCATGGGACACACTTAATGATTCAACTGAGTCTGAGCATAAATTAATTGACTCTAATGAACGAACAATGGAGCAGTTTAATGAAATTGCGACATCAACTTTTAGATTAATAACTTTGGAGTTGAATATATTTACATGCTTAATCCCGTCAACCAATTCAGATGATTCATTTTGCTCAACATAACCTTTCCGAATGAATGCCATTATGGCTTTCCAATCATCTCGCTGCCACTCAGTGTTATATACATAATCCAATATTGGTAATATAGAATCGAAGGTAGGTAATGAATTTTCCCACCTCTGCCATTCTGAAACATTTTCTGGTGCTAACTTTATATATTTCTTAAAAGATGAAATGTCCATATTATCACTTAATTAAAATTGGGTTGTCGAATTCAGAACGTTGATCTCTTCCGGTATATTTTTTGCATTTCTTTTGATAAACGGCTCTAAATTCTGATGATTTATTCTGTCACGCTATCCCTTTACTCACTCTCATTTGAGCTGACTAAAGCTTTAAAGCGAAGGTCACTCTTGCTCAGAGGGGTAAGTGCCTCGGCTTTGGTGAGATATTGCATAGTGATGTGGATAGCGTCTTGATGGTGACTAAATTCCCTAAAAAGACGCTTTGCAATCAGCAGATTTAATTGATGTGCGGCTAATGAGGCATGCTCATGATTTATCTGCAAAATAACCTCTCCTAGGGAGATAGGGGGAATTTCTCCCAAGGTTATAAGAAAGGCTTTTGCGACAGTTCTGGCGTGTGAGAAATAGTCTGAGTGCGCATCTAAGGCGTAAATATGCTTGAAAATGTGTTTGGCTAGGGCTTTATTGCCGTTGCGATAAAAAGATTCGCCATCAAAACAAATATCCCCTAGTCCTTCCATTATCTGCCTAGGGTTATCCGATAGGGAAAGCGATTCAATTTCTTTTTGGTATTCCGAAAACTGATCCATATTCTCGACCTTACTGGCAATACAGTGTGACTTTTCGACTATTGAAGTGGGAAGGCTGACAATCTTAGCAAATCCACAAGGTTAAAGCGTAACGGTCTGAATAAAATCAACGTCATTTCTGCAAACTCAAGCTTAATTTCGGTATAAAAAAATGCCACTACAAGGGGTTAGTGGCATAAATGCATAAGTCGGGCATAAGCTTAAAAGGGTGGGTAGAAGACTGACATCTTGGCTGGGAACCGTTGCAACATCAGCCTCTACGCCGGGAAGTGGGTAAAACCTTTGGGAGTAGAGTGGTAAAACGGCGCGTTATTGCATGCTCACTGGGCCGTCGATTTTGTTAAATTTCACATCGCCAGAACCTGCCGCAAGAATCGTTAATCCCTTAGTGTTAAAGACATTAATGTTGCCTGAGCCATCTGTGATGGTTACAGCACTTTGCACATTGGCGACCTCTATGTTGCCCGAGCCGTCATCAATTGCGATATTGCCGCGAATATCGGTCAGCTTGATGGCACCAGCGCCATCTTCAATGGTTAGGCTGCCGTTGATTTGGCTGATTTCAATATCACCTGAGCCATCCTCTATGTTGATATTGTTACCACCGTTGATAGTGAGTTCACCCGAACCGTCTTTGATGTTCATGTCTGACGTCATCTTGCTGATCAAAATAGCCCCTGAGCTGTCATCAATATCCAGTGTAAAGTTCGCAGGGACTTGCAGTTTTAGGTCTATATAGGGCGAGTTATTATTAGAATCTGCTTGCTCAAAGTTGGCCTTGAGCTTGGCCTTATTGGCTTTTTTCTCAAGGGTGAGAATGACTTTGCTGTCATCGTTGCCGTCCTTATTGCTATAGATGTCGGCGACGAGTTTAATTTGGCTGAGGCCTTCGACACCGATAATTTCCAAACTGCCTGCGCCAGTTTCTGCAATCAGGCCTTGTAAGTCTTGGCTATCGAGTGTGAGTTCGCGTTGCTGGTGGTCTAAGTCTGGCATGCCTGCTGCGTTCACATTAAGAATGCAGCCAGTGAGCGATACCCCAGCAGTAAAAAACACTATAAAAGCGAGGGTGAATATAAATGGGCGTAGTGACATGTTAGCTTCCTTGTTTATCTGGCACTCGATTTTTTGGGTGAGTGCTGAGTCGTCTTGCGATGTGTAAGACATTGCACAGCCCATGCCAATTTTAAGTTTCATTTATAATCAATTGGTTAAGCTGAAAAGTGTCCGAGACTCACTGTGCGGACATGTCCGCTACATGGGTGATTTACTCATAGATTAGTGAAATTGCTCATTTATTAAGTTAGTTTAAGCTCCGTAAGTCACGCGGAATCAAAAATACAAAAAACATAAGAAGGGATGCAGATGGATTATTTAACGACGAACAAGACGGCTTGGGATGCGCGCACTCGGGTACATTTAACTTCTGATTTTTATGATGTGGCGGGTTTTCTTAATGGTAAGACTTCGCTGCGGGAAATTGAGCTAGGTGAACTCGAGGTTGCAGGTAAAAGTTTGCTGCATCTGCAATGTCATTTCGGCTTAGACACCTTGTCGTGGGCGCGAATGGGAGCCAGAGTCACAGGCGTCGATTTGTCAGCGGTGGCGATTGTTGAAGCGCAAAAGCTGGCAGAACGGACACAGTTGTCCGCCGAGTTTATCTGTAGCGATGTTTACAGTGTGGCGAGCAAGGTTGAGCCTCACGATATTGTGTTTACGTCCTATGGTGCCATTGTTTGGTTGCCGGATTTAACTCTGTGGGCGCAGACGGTGGTTGCCTGTTTAACACCCGGCGGACAGTTTTACATGGCCGAGTTCCATCCTGCGCAGCAGTTGTTCGATGGTTATAGCTATTTTAATCGGGGTGAGCCAGACATAGAGCAGGAAGGCACATATACCGAAAATACCGGTGATGATCAGCAAACCTTAATGTGCTGGTCGCACAGTTTATCTGAAGTGATCAATGCGTTATTACAGGCGGGCTTAGTGTTGGAGTTTTTCCACGAGTTTGATTTCAGCCCCTATAACTGCTTTGAAGGGCTCGAAGCGCAAGCCGATGGTCGTTATGTGTTAACACACCAAGGGCAGAAGGTGCCCTTGGTGTATAGCATCAGTGCGCGTAAGCCTGCGTAATCACAACCTTTTGTAATCGCGATGATCAACGACTACGGTAAACCGGATACTTAAGGTATTGGTTATCGTAGTAAGGGCTACGTTCATAGAACCAGAGTAGGCGTGCCTCAGGATCGGCGGCAAACTCTGCATTGGTCAGTGCTTTGTCGAACTCAGCTTGTAGCTTAGGATCATCTTTTAGCATCTTGGCCGCCAGTGGCTCTACCGCATAATCTTCAATGTATTCAGTGCGAGTGAAGATAGGATTGAAGAAACCCCATTGCAGTAAAGAATCTGGTGATTGCGGCTCAAGCAGTAAAATCGCCAGATCGCCTAGCGGTTGATCTGTACTGATTTTAATGGTGCCAGCGGGCAGAGTAGTGCTGACTTTGGTTAACTCTGACTCGGCTTTGACCGTTTGGCGGCCCTCAAAATCCTTAGTGTTAAACACGGGATTGCTGAGAGTATATTGCTGCAATTTCAACTCGGTTGGCTTTTTGAGCGTGGTCATGCGAATGCCATGCACGTTAAGACGATCAATCACTTGAGTCCATTGAGCGGGAATATAGTAAGCACTCGGACGAGTGACCCTAATGTCGGGCACTGTTTCAGCCATCACAGGCAAGTTAGGGTAAAGTTTTGGTTCACCTGTCCAGCGCACAACTTCAGCGCCACTGATGGGGCTCTTTTCAAGTTGATAATCAATGCCTTTAAAATCCCAGCCTTTTTCTAATGGCGCTAATTTCCAAGTAAGGGTGATTAGCGGTGAGGCACGGTATTTATCTTCTTGAATCGCACTCTTAAGTTTTGTCGCCTGTTCACCCACGGTTTTGAGGGTTTGCGCTAACATCACATAAGTGCCGAGCACCCTTTGCTTAAAGGGCTTTAGGCTGTGGTTTTCAACCAGAATGGTGGGCAAATGGCGAGCATCGCCATAACCGTTAGAGAAGCGCGGGCTCGGATTCCACAGCGACATGCCTTTGTTAATATCGGCGTTATCCACGGCAAAAATCAGTGCGCCGGGAATATGGCCTTGTTCCGTTAATGCGGCTTCAACCGCAGGTCTGTAGCTGTTTTCGAGCCAGCGGTAGCTCGCAGGGCTTAAGCCTTGGGCAAGGTTATAACCAAAGGTAACATCGTATTGATAGTCGATGCCGTCGGTAACATGGACGTCGATATACAGATCCGGTTGCCACACGTTAATGGCGCGCAGCATGTGCTGCATTTCTAAGCTGTCGGCCTTAGCATAATCGCGGTTAAGGTTGAGATTATTAGCCGTAGTGCGCCAGCCCATATTCACAGGGCCACGTTGATTTACACGATTAAATTCGCCGCTGCGCTCATGGGCATCAACACTAAAAATAGGCACAAACAAGAGGTTGGCTTTATCGAGCAGGGCACTTTTATCGCCTTGGATAATGTCACGTAGCAGCATCATGCCGGCATCCTTACCGTCGATTTCTCCCGCATGAATTCCCGCCTGCACTAGCACTGTCGGCTTAGTGTTTTGTTTGAGGCGTGCCGATTCATTAATGCCTTCACTGCTGGCGATATACATCCAAATATCGCGCCCTTGTGGGCTCTTACCTAAGCTAACCTTTTGTAATTTATCTGTCTCGCCCGCGAGTTTGTCAAGCCAAGCGATAGTGGCATCGTAGCTTGGACTTTCAATACCGCCACTTTGCTCAAAGGGAGTCGCCCACGCGCTATCAACACTTAACATGAGCGATTCGCTGGCGCCATGCCAAGTGATGCTGGGCGGTAAAATCGCATCGTTGACAAAGGTGTTGGCTCGTTCAGGAATGGGCGCTGGTTGTGCTTCTGGCGCTGCAACTGTGATATCGGCCAGTACATTAGTCGCAGTTTCAGTCGCTTGGCTATTCGCTGCTGGACTTGCATCCTGTGACGTTGTGATTACTGGGGAGCCAACTGCCAATGTTTCGGTGGTAGAGGCTTGCGCCATAGTGGCTGCCGGAGTTGTTTGGGTTGTGGTTTTCGCATCATTGGCAAAAGCATTCCCAGGGTACAGATTGCCCGTAGAGAGACAGGCAATGGCGATAACGGAGAAAGAAAACAAGCGCATGAAAAGAGTCCATCTATCGAATTTTTATTAGGACGGTATCTTTTCATTAAACGCCCCGTTAACGCAAGGGCGGCTAAGGGTTATCCGGTATTTCTGACATGGATTTAAGCACTAAGCGGAATGGTAAAATCGACTAAGCCGTTTTGTTGGGCGTTATCTGAGAAGCTGGCCGCTTGTTATAGGCAATGTCGATAATGGCAATGTCTTTATAAAGTGCTTCGACGGCAATCGCGAGCTGATAAATCAGCCAGCTATAACCTGTGAGCGCAAATCCCTGCGGCACTTGGTCGTTTACGGCTGTCACTGGGTCTGCGGTCGATGCTTGAGTGGCTGCGACTAGGGCAAGCTGGAGTCTGTGTTGCAATTCTTGATCTAAGCATTCTGGCAGTGTCGGCAATTGTTGAGCTTTACCCGCTACAAATTCTGCAAGTTGTTGCAAATAGAAGGCAAGCTCAGAGGCAACCGCATTAATCTGCAGATAGGCGTCTTTGTCTTCTTCCTGCCAGCGGGTTAAGGGTAAGAGTTCGAGTAAGGTGATTAAGCGCACTTGTTTATTGGCTAACTGCGACAGTAGCACTTTGTGTTTTTTGAGGGTTTGACTTTCCCATTCCAAGGAGAAAAACAGTTTCTTTTGAGTGAGTACGGCTTTCATCGCAGCCTCCAGTCTAGCGCGAAAATCGAGCTCATGATTGGCGGGCGCCTTAAGATGCTCGGCTAAGACTTCGGCCATATTGTCGATGGCATGGGTGAGTTGGGAGCGCCAATCTTGTTTAGCTTTAATCGGAAAAATGAACAGTGAGACCAAAATAGCAATCACGCAGCCGGAGAGGATGTTGGCCGTGCGCCATAGTGCCTCAGAGGTGTCATGGTTGGCGTCGCCGACCACGATTATGATGGTAAATCCAGCCACTAAATAGGCATAGCTGTAACGTCCGGCCGAGATAAAACAAATCAAGCTAACGGCTAAGATCAGCAGGCTCATGATTAGCCAATAACTGTCCACTGTGGCAACTAACATCACCCCATAAGCTGAGCCTAAACAAGTGCCTATCGCCCTTTGTAGCGACTTTTCAATCGCGCCGCCTACCTGAGGTAAGCTCATCATAATGATCACTATCGTGACCATGCTCCAAATAAAATGCGGTGGCGCCCAAATGGCATTAATAGTGACAGCAACGAGTAAGGCTAGCCCGAGCTTTAGGGCGTGAATTGAGCGGAAATGGCGATAGATAAAGTCGGCAAAGGGTGTGGCTGGGGCAAATACAGACATAGGGCAAAATTCCTTTGAGCTAATTTAGCGATGTTAATCTGGTGGCAGTATCGCAGAAAAACCGTGTCACTTGCGGCCATAGCGCCATAAAGAAATGTAAATTGCGAAATCTAGCAAATTGAGCTTAGTGGATGGCGCGGGAGAGATCACATTAACACTCAGATTAAATAACCTGAGCTCGGGATAAGCAGAGCCGCTGAATAGGCATCTTTTCGGGCCTCTCTGCGTTGCTCTGTCTAACCATAGCTCGCTATGGCGTACGACAGAGCGCCTTGATATGCGCAAAAATCTGCGCATTCAGTCAGGAAATAGATTTTTCGCTTTAAACGAATAATTTTATACCATTGATTTTATTTGTTAAATTTAGATTTTTCGACACTCGTTATCCCGAGTTCAGGTTAAATAGGCTTAACTGATGCGTGTAGAGGCAGGCCATTATACCGTGCTGCAGATAAAAAAGGCTTGAATAAGCGTTGCCTATTCAAGCCTATATTCAAAGTGTTTGAGTTAGCTTAAGCTGCGCTCACTATCCGCTTTAACGTCAACTTCTGTGTATTTATCCATGATCAAGGCACAAGCAGCATCGCCAGTGATATTGAGTGCGGTACGGATCATGTCAAAAACCCTGTCTAACGCAAACAGCAAAGGTAAACCATCGATAGGAATTCCTGCAGCTAACAGCACTGCCACTACTAAGAAGGATGGGCCCGGCACACCTGCTTGACCAATTGCGCCTAAGGTTGAGGTGAAAATGATGGCCGCATAGGCTGTCATCGACAGATCAACGTTATACATTTGGGCGAAGAACATGGCCACTAAACCATAATAAATCGCGTTGCCGCTCATATTAATGGTGGCGCCTAACGGCAGTACAAAAGCCGTGGTTGCCTTAGAGACTTTAAGATCTTCCTCGCAGGTTTCCATATTCACTGGCAGAGTCGCCATTGAAGAGGCGGTCGATAAGGCCATCACCTGCGGCTTCTTCATTGCCGAAATAAATTGGCGCGCAGACACTCTTGAGAAGAGTTGTACCACTAATGGGAAGAAGATAAAGCCGTAGATCAGAATCGCGGCAACAAACACGGCGAATAACTTAAACACGACTTCTAGTGCATCAAAACCGAAGGTGCCGACAGAATCGGCCATCAAACCAAATACACCGATAGGGGCAATGATCATCACGCAGTTGATCATCCACACAAAGGCATCGACGACTGTGTTAAGTGCGGCCAAAATAGGTTTAGCGCCATCGCCTTTAACTTTAGTCAGTGCGATGCCGAAGAAGATACTAAAGACTAAGATTTGTAATATGTTACCGCCGTTCAGCGACTCGAACACATTGGTTGGGATCATGCCGATAAAGGTATCCATTACCCCGGGTAATGCGCCATGTTCCTTGGTTACTTCCATCAAGTCTGTGCTGCTGTGGGCGGTAAAATCAACGCCTGCACCCGGTTGGAACAGATTACCCATCAAGAGTGCAAGCACAACGGCAAAGCCCGACGTGACAATAAAAAAGCCGAAAGTGCCAATGCCAATCTTACCCGCCGATGGGCTGTCACCTAAGCTCGCCGCGCCGCTGATGATAGAAACCAATACCAGTGGTATCACTAGCATTTTGATTAAATGGATGAAAATGGTTCCGAGTGGTGCAAACACACTTGCACTCTCGCCCATGATAAAACCCACCAGTGCGCCGATAATCATGGCAATAACCACTTGCACACCAATGTTACCTAATAAACTCTTGCTCTTCATTCTTGCGAAACTCCCCAGTTGCCGCAGCATTTTGTGTCATGCACAGACGATTTGAACCTAGACGACTCAAGGCTTAGTGATTAAGGCTTAATCTAGGCTAAAGGTTCACTCTATGTTAAAGGCAAATGCCCGACATTTTTGACCGAGTAAAGTACCACAATTGCATAGCAGGGGATTGTGAAACATCACTAACCTTGGTTTCAAAATAACCAAAGTCTAAATCACGTTAACGTTAAATGAGAAATGCTTAAATTTATGCACCTAAAAATGAATAAAGCTTATTTAATTATGGGATTTTAACTGCCGGATTGATGAATTGTGATTTTGCGTTGGGTTGCAGAGTTGCGGATATAACGACTGTTGAAAGTATCAATTTTAACCTTTGCGTAGTTTTTTCTGTGGCATACAACCCGTTTTTTCCATTATTTATGGATGAAATGACTGGAAGGATCGGATTAACTCAAAGCCATAGACTTATGTTTTTTAAGCAAGTTAACATGTCACTCTGACGTTAATATGAAGGAGACATTGGTGGATATAGGATCATTCCTTGGCGAATCAGAGCCGTTAAAAAACTGGATTAATAAGTGTATTACTCAGCGAGGCTTACAATATTGGCTTGTTTATCAAGATACTGCGGGAAATGAAGTTCTCCAACTGACCACGCAGCTACTGCCAATTGTCGATGATATGAGGGGTTGGTCAAATGAAGAAATCGATGAGTTTGAAGATAGTCTGATAAACAATGGTTATTGCTATCTGCTCAATATGGATCAAATCGAGGATGTGATCGATAACCTCAAGCAGCAAAAAGCCCAGCCAAGTGAACAGGAACTACTTGAAGCTATTATCTTTTACTATGAGCGAGATGCGTTTATCTGTCTGTAATCGGCTCTTTTTACCTATGGCTAAGCTGAGTTGAGATAAGCGCCCCTGAGGTATCACTTCAGGGGCGTTAGCTGATTAAGGTTGGGTTGCTAGGGATTTAAAATGGTTGTATAGCGTGTTGCTGAAGCTGCTGTCGTAGGTAAATCGATAAAATTGTTTATTTACTGATGTATCAAAAGCCTTGTTTAGCTCAACTTCGGTCAGCAAGTAAGGGCTGACTAGGTAGTAGTGTGCTCTAACCATTTCGCGCTCAATAGGGTCTTCAACTATTTGAGTTATGGTTAACAGCTGCTCATTACTTGGACTGGTACTAATGCCCCATTCATATTGCGCTTCGGGTTGGCCGAAACTGTCGAGAAGAGTGAACTTATTGGGTGTATCTTGAATATACCCGTCAGGGTAAGCGTACGACCAGAAGAGTTGCACTAGCAGCTTAGAGTACATCTGACTTGCTGTTGCAACATCAGTTTCATGTTTGATGGGGGCTTCATTGCGGCATAACACGTCGTCTGTTTGCTTAATATCCATGCGATATATTTGCGAAGGCCAACTGAGTGATCCCAGCTTAAGATCTGAAGGGAGATTTGCCAGCAAATCCTGCCAGTCAGTGGCCGTGTTCTGATACTTGTGGAAATTCATTTCGACAGGGACTTCAGTCCCAGCGTAGACGGTTTTTAAAAGGTTGCCCTCAATGATCGGCTCTTTACTGGCATAACCTTGATCGTTACGTGTGGAATTAATCCATTTTTGCATCGGCTCATTCCAACATTCGGTTTCAGTATCCTCTTGAGATGTTTTTTCGATGAGCATAGCGACTTTACCTGAGATTACGCCAGTAAGGCTTTGCTTATCAACACCATAATCCAAGGTGATAAAATGACTGTTGCGTACGGTTTGTATACTGAGTACGTGTAATTCGCCTGCTTGATTGTGCATACTGCTATACACATTATCCCAGTCAACACTGTTCATGGCTTTGTCATCAACCGGCGCTTCCATATAACCGAAGGACACTAAGGTGCTTTCCACCTTATTAGTGACGGCAACAGGATTGGTTTGCAGATAAGCATCAGTGCCAAATCCATACCCTAGGATTAAATTCTCGAAGGCTTCAAATGCGGCGATTAACACTTCGATGGCTGCCAAAATTTCCACTGTGCGCTCATTGGTGAGATTTAGCAGATAATCGTGTAACAGCAGCGTGTCGATAAATGTCGGTTGCAGGGTGATTTCGGGCGAAAGACTAAATAAATCGGCTTCAACTTGTTTAAATCCACTGGCGTATAAGGTTTTTAGTTTTGCTCGGAACTCAATCACTTGCTGTGGCGTTAAGTCGGCCTCAATCATCTTGCGATAGCGTGAAAATTCAATATTAGTCAGCGCATTGATATGACCGGCATGATCGGGCAGGGCAACGATATTCATGCCGCCAGTGGTGGCGTTGGTGTTAGCTGCGGCGGAGCTCATCGCCAATGCTGAGCGTGCAGATGACGCCGCGTTATCAATCCAATTGGCCAACAGGTAATAGTTAGGTTTTTCGGTCTCGCTTTTCCAATCTATTTGATATTTACCATCGGTATCCGTCGTTGTGCTAGGTTCGCCCTCAGAGCAGCTTAAATCCTGGTTAAGATCGACGCACACGTTGGCCCCCGCGATAGCGCCGATATAAGTGACCTGACCTGTGACTTTATGTGCGTATTCTGTGGGTGGCGTCGGCTCTGGGATCGGTGTTGTATCATCTTTATCGTCCGAGCCAGAACATGCCGTCAGCAAACTGGTGGCGATAAGCAAAGAGAGCAGTTTAGGTTTAAACATCTTGTATCCTTACGTGAATATACTCGGCAACTTCCATCGCCATTATTTAAGCTGTGTCTATTTTATTTTAATATGAATCAATATCTTGGAGCGTTTTTCTATTGTTCAAATCTGATTAGCTTTACATTGGGTACGATGACGGGGTAGGCAATAGCGGATAGTAATTGAGAACGCTTTTGATGAGACGTTTACCATTTTTTAGATAAATCCCTTTCGCTACGACTTAACATCCAATCCTGTAATTACCTCAGGCGACTGTTGTGCTAGTGTTAATTGCTTGTGTATTTTCCTTTCTGTTTAAAAATCAAACAAGTATGCAAAAGTATGAAAGGTGCATACTTAGCTTGAAGATTTTAATGAGAGACTTGAGCTGGTTAGATCGCACATTCCAGCATTAACAGTGGTATACCATTGGTTTCTGCTTGTTGCATACGTTCAGCCATGTCTGTTGGACTCAGGCCAGGATGGATAGGAATAAGCTTTTTTGATGCCAATAATGGTTTGAGTTCAGCGCAATTTACAGTTTTGTCAATGCTGATGGTCTTTACGTTAAGTTCGATTAAGCTTGGCCAATTATTTGAGCTAATGCGGCTGAGGAACAGGCTATCGAGTTTTATGTTTTTACCCGAAAAGTCAGTGACCTTCATATCGGTCAGCATTAAGGTTTTAAGATTATTACTGTTCAGATTACCGAGTGTGCTGAGCGTGCCACCTTTTAAGCTTAGGGTGTCGAGATGGGTAAAGGCGCTGAGATCTTGCAACGTCACTATGTCTGTGGGGTTAAATTGGCAGTTAAGCAGGCTGAGTTCTTGGCTCTGCTGAATAGTGAAGAGTTTAGTTTGTTTTTGGATGCAGTCATTAAGTGGCATATTGCTGAATTTAACGGCGGATATCGGTTGTGAAATTTCAGTAGCGAGCACCGTTTCAGGCTCATCAGACTCGCTATTGTCTGGCCCAATATCCTCTTCGAGGGCTTGTTCATCTCCCATATCATCGAGTATTGGCGCATCATCTTCAGCCATTTCATCTGCCATATTTTGTGATGCAGTTGGGTGGGGCAAGCCCTGTTTAGCAGCAAATGCATTGATCAAGGCGTTGGCTATTGCATCCCCTTTCTCGCCTGTGAGTCCATCGACAATAGCCGGTGTATCATCGCCTAAAACACAGAGCCGAAATCGATGAAATAGACTCGTTAAGGTGTTTACCCGTGCCTGATTAATATTCATGTCCATTAAGGCTGGAAAAGCGTCGCCTAGGTTTTGGAGTTTAGGGTAAGTGTTGAGCCTATCCACATAGGCGTTGAGCTCTTTGATTTGTACTCTGAAATCTGCCACAAGTTCTGGTTGATGGCATTGACTCGCATGCGGAACTTGCTGCTGTAATTCTTTAAAATACCTAAGGTACTCATTCGCTAACATGAGTTGCTGCTTTGCCTTAATCGCCAGACGTTGAGGAATGCCTTCCCTTATAACGGCAAGTGCATCACCTTGGTGGCGATCTAACGCATCGTCAATTCTGTCCTCTGGTGCTGTTTCCCCTAATGCAATGGCTTGCTCTATGAGTGGTACTGTTTGGCTGTCAAAAGTCGCCAAAGCCTGATCTCTATCCAGCGCGGCGCTAGCAGGAAAAATACTGCAGGCAAGTAAACTATATAGGGCAATTAAAGAGAGAAACCGAGGGAAGTGGGCTGATGGCAAAATAAACGTCCTTGTGATGAAAGCGAATCTCGGCGAATAGACAGGCTAAGTAATTGACACCTATGTCAGTGTGTCGTTTTTTTAGTCAGTTATTTTTGCGTGTAGAGTTCGTCATCACAATCACGCTAAAGTATTAACTTGTTTTAGATTGAGTTGGATGAGTCTCGGATAAATTGTGTTAACCAGCTGTGGATCGCAAAGTTATGCTTATCGGGTAGTTTATAGGCTAATTTTACAGCACCCTTTTTCGTCAATAGATAGGTAACATTTGTTACCTGTGAGACGCCCCAGACATCGGCAAGTTTAAAGTGTTTGGTCCTGCAGCCCTTCTTGCTGATGGTTAACATGTCATTCTCGACCGTTAACAGACAAGCACCTCTGATGAATGCCACAAACCCAAGGCTTAAAGCTATCAAGCAGGCTGACAAGGCATATTGGTAGAAAGGTGGGATATAGACTTGACGAAACATTTCTTCTTGGAAGTGCAGCATCCAGATACCCAGCAGTGCTACAGATAAAATGGGGATGTTGATCATCCAGATGACCAATGGATGTCCTTTAACACTGAGTTGCGCAACTCCAGTCTGGCGCACTAGGCCATCCTGTGGCAGAGGTGTGGGCTTACCTTTCTCCATGAGTCCTGCTGGAGTGAATTTGTGTCTGTTATTACCGATTAGCAAGGCGATGTTCGTATCAAAATGGGCTTCAAAAAACGCAATTGTTTTGAGTAGGTCGGAAAAGGTCGCAATTGTGAGTGTTAGTTTGGGATGGCTGAAGAAGGTCAGAGAATAGCTATGTCTGACATGTTCGCTGGGATCTAGGAAATGCGCAAATTCGCCAGAGATTAAGCCCGATATTTCAATCAAGGATAGTTGCTCATTGAGAATGTGCTTACTGCCAAAGACAACGCCAAACCAAGATTGGGTTTGTACTAGATCTTTGCTCTTGGCGCTTATCACGACCTTGTTAAACCGGAACACAGGCAAAAATGCCGCCGCGCCAAACAGGCACATAGCCACGGGCCATTCACCGCTCTCCTGCCATTCACCGACCGCCAGCGTCATCAACATAAGACCGAAAAAGACAAAGAATATGCTTACCAAGATCCCAGCCATGCCTCGAGTATTTGTTAAAATAAGTGAGTCATCCGTGTGTTTACTTATGCTATAGCTCATGTTGGCAGGGGTCCAATCGTGTGTAGTGATATTTGCTTTGGGTAATATGTTACATTGTCATCCATTACCCTTGGTTGTCAGTGGATAATTGGGTCGGTTATTCCTATGTCTGTCGTAAGTCAAAGGCGCCCATGGGACGCCTTCTTGCGGTAAGGGTCAGGGATGCTGACCCAGGTACCAACGACTATTCTCATGCTGCTCAAAAAAACAGCGGCTTCGTCTATCTCCTTTGACGCCTCGCCCCTGATATTTCAATTTTATGGATCGGGTAGCTTTACCTTTATATTCTCCCTGTTCCATCGGACCTACTTCCAATATCTGATAGCTTGGCTCGGTCAGTCCCTTGAACTTCTTCTCGAAAGATCGGGCAATACCTTTGCGGATATCCGCCTCATATTCTGCCGCCTCAGGCGGCAGCAGTTTGAGGTAGAGGGTGACATCGTTATGAATGAAACCCTCGCGCATATAGCTCTCACATAGGTCGGTGAGATTGGCCTCGCTCGCATCGGCCGTACCTTGAAATAATCCATCGCTCCGTGGGGCTGACATTGCGCTTTCAGCCGCTGTTGCAGCGGTTGGCCAGCCTAGTGAGGCCAGTAATAAGGCCATTAACATGAGAATTCGCATCATTTATCTCCTACCGTATTCGATTTTAATATTTTATCTGATATAAAGTTTTAGTTAATTTTTTTATCTTTATTATTTTGAAAGCCGGTTAGGTGAATGATTTTATTTGTGTACTCATCTAATTCGGAAGCGCTTTCGAAACCAAAATAATAAATATTATTTTCTAATTTCTTTAGAAGAAAATCATAAGTTTCTGAGTATTTAGGACGGTTTTTAAGTTCAGATATGTTTCCACTAAAACCGTATGCTTTTGACCAAGCATGGATGGTACTGTCGATGCTGACTATTTGGTTATCTGATTGAGAGTTCACTTGGAATATAGAACGTAAAAATTTTATGTATTTACCGTTTCTGTTTATATATAAGATTAACTCAGGGTTTGATAGAGCAGGAGCTAATACTTTGTTTATTGAAACCTTTGAAAATTCATAGAAATTTCCGCTGGCATCGATATAAAATATCTCAGGAATTGAACTGTAAATTGTTGATGGTACATCCAGTATGGCACTAAACTTATTTGCAATGCTCAAAGAGAATTCATTTCCTTTTCCCCATCCGTTTTCAAGCTGAATCGTTTGCTGCTCCAAAATATTTGGCAGAGCAAAAATAACCTCATTACTTGAGACTAATTCTTCAAGTTGAAGTTGCCTGCCCCCGATCCATGCTTTCGTCGCCGGAGTAAAGTTCCAACCTTTAATGCTGATCCTATCACCTGAAGCATAGGTGTCTCCACCAAGACTGCTGATAATTGGTACTTGTGGATCCAATACCGTTAGCGAATAACCATTAGAGATATTGTCGATTGGATCATAAATAGAAATTGTTGCCTCTTTATTGCCAAATTTAATCTTTGTGGACTGAGGAATGGTCGCGGAAATTTCACCTGCGTTTGTCGTATTTATGTTGATGTTGTATATTTCATAATCAAGCTCAATGATTAAAATATACCTTTGATTGGGTGTGAAGTTACCTGTTACATCTAAACTGTAGCCTCTCAGCCCTTGTTTATATAGCGAATAGGATTCACTTACTTTTGTCTTTGCTGCAGTGATAGACAGGCGATTTTGGTTGTTGAATGCAGGAGGAATAATCGCTACTGTTCGTTGTGCGTCATATATATCTAAGATGTTGTCTGAGTCATCATCCAGATCCAAATAATCAGCTACGCCATCCAAATCCGTATCAATAGGCCGTAACGGGTCTATGGCTTCAGCATAGTCAAAAATACCATTGCCATCAGCATCCAAGTCAGCATAGTTTCCGAGCATATCGCCATCTAAGTCTGTTCCTGTTTCTGAAGTATCCTTCAGCCCATCGGCATCAGAGTCGTCATCCATGAAGTTTGGAATACCGTCTTGATCGATATCTACAAGCAGCATGTCATTAATATCAGGGACAAATATTTCTATGGCATCACTAATTCCATCCCCATCAGTATCTTTTTTGTTTTTGTCTGCACCAAGCGAAGCTTCTAATTGATCACTAACACCATCAGAATCAGAATCAATAAAGACTTCAGCTACGTAGTCTGATGGTGTGTCCTGAGAAGTTGATGAAACACTTAAGTAAAAACTGCCAGATACGCTTGGCTGATAGATAAAATGATACTTTAAGTATCCTGTTGCAGTAAAATCGCTTGGCCTAGTAGTACCCAAGGCATTGCCATTAGCGTCAAATAGATTAGCTGTAGGGAAGAAATTACGCCCTTTCCCTTTAATGATGAAGCTGAGACGAGATCCTGACTCGATAACACTATTTGGTATCTCAATTTTAAATACATCAGTATCGCCGCTATTGGGTAAGACACCATGAATCCTAAGCGGTATCTGCGAGGTAACGTCTGCACTTGAAATAAGGTTATTTTCTTCGGACTCTTCGAATATTTCAAAAGATGTTTTTCCTGCATCAAACGGATAATCATCCAATTCGTCGGGTACGCCATCACCATCTTCATCTTTATTTTCCCAAGTGCCCTGATGCTCTGTTGGCGTAACAGTTGTTGCTTGTACAAATAGCGGCATGGCTAGAAGGGCGATTAAGGATAGAGCGCGGGCAGAGTGAGGCAGTCGCAAAATAAACGTCCTTGTGATGAAGCGGCTCTTGGCGAAGAGAGTGATTAAGTGATTGACATCTATGTCAGTCTGTTTCTTTTTTAGCCAGCCATTTTTGCGTGTAGAGTCCATCATCACAATCACGCTAAAGTATTAACTTGCCAACAAGAATAAGCCATTAGCCATCTGCGCTTTATTCATCTTGCCCGTTCCCGGTTTTAATCACTCAGTAATGGAATTGCACAAAACTGTGAGAGTGCTTGCCCCAGCTTTTTTATTTGGGGCAAGTTACCATATTGAAACTTCAATGGTTCAATTTGAGTATCCATCACTATCAACAAATCATACCCATGGGGCTGGCCGAGACGTTGCCGTATTTGAAATGCTGCGATGTGGTTGATGGGGATGACTTGTTGAGTTAGCGGATAGAGCGAACTGACTTTAGTGGTGATCAGTTGTCGTTCGAGATCAATCTGAATACGCCTTCGAGCAAATAGCAGATGCCAACTAAGAAGTGCAATGAATGACCAGATAATCACTTCGCCATAGGACCAATGTTCAAAACCTAGTGCGTTAAATAAGGTGATTGAAGCGACTAGGCTTGCAAAAATCCAGCGCCCAATGCTTTGTGCTCGAGTTTTAGCCATGATTGCTATGGTCGGTGAGAGTTGTTTAAAGTGCATCGCTATAGGCTTCCAATAAACTTCATCGCAAAGCCAAACACCATAATAAATGGCAGCGGATAAAACAGTTTAAGTATTAATTTGGGGTGCCAAAGTGGTTCGATATCTGCCGAAGGCGGACGATGAGTAGGATTGTCATTCTCTTTAGCGTCAATCGCTTGTGCGCTATATCCATCGACCGTGTTGATGGTGTCGACCTCTTGCACTAGCGGTTTATTCTGATCATTTAGCGAGAGTGACGCGATAAGTGGTTCATTCGATGAGAGTATGTCTAGCTCACGGATATTGGGAAATTGGGTGATTTGCTCTTTGGCAGGAAGATTAAATGTCTGTGCAAAGAACATCATAGCTTGAGTGGTATCGGTTAAACTGCCTATTGGGTACACAAGATTATGCAACTTAAGCTCATATTGGTTTCTGTTATAACTATCGTGGCGCAATAGTAACTCGGTAGATTTCAGTGGTGCTAGGTAGGCTTTTTCGAAGTGATACCCCAATAATTGTGATTGTACAAAGCGTTGCTGACTCGGATTATCGAGCACTAAATGCTGCTTGAGCGCCCAGAGAATGAGCACTACAGGTAGCAACAATGCCACCATAAACTGGTAAAAAGTCTGCTCACCGCCGTCGAGGGTTATCGCCATGATAAGAGACGCCGAAAGTGGCAATAGTCCCAATAATGCTAACCCTCGACGAACATAATGGACCTTAGTTGCAAGGCGAAGCTGTTCAGGTAATCCATCAGGATTGATAAATCTTTGAGCTTTTTTAGATAATTGCGAATACAGCATCACTACCTTGCCTTTATGTCTTTGGTTGTTTTAGGTCACTTACGGCAATTTGGAGAGGAACCAACCTTCTTGCGTCTCGACAAATTTGCAACTGACCGAGGCTTGTTCATTGGGGCTGGTGATCAGCAGTTTAACTCTTGCCTCTTGGATAGCGCCTTTTTGGCGTTTCGACTCGTCTGCCGAGTTATAGCTTACGCCTTTAGGAATAATCTCATCCATAGTTTGGTCAACATACCAACGTTTATGGGAACGTTGCAAAATCTCGCCCGCATATTCCCGTTCTTTTGCGCTAGGTTGATAGGGCATTCGTGCCACAAAAGCGTCCAAGTCCTGATTTTTAATGATGGTAAAACTGTCTAAGCAACGTTGAGTTAATTGTTCATCGGCTGGTGTATTGCCCAACGCAGAGTGAGACACGAGTGCCGCAAAAGGGAGAGATAGAAAGGCCATTTTCATGTTTAAGTCCTTATAAAAGTGAGGAGAGCTTTTCAGCTCTCCTTTAGGTGTTTATTCCTGTTGTAGATTCAGCAATGGTTGATACTGACTACGACTCTTTTGTTGAATAGCGCCGACATTAACTGTAAATGATTTGACACTGTCTTTCAGCAAGTCTCGGCCTTCTAATTCGTCACCAGAGACGGAGATGACATCGCCTTCAAATTGGATGTAATAGGTGCCAATTTCATCTTCTGCACGTATGCCAACCAGTTTGATTGTGTGCATGCCTGCCGCAAGTGGAACCGAAATAGGTCCGACTTTACGCGAAGGACTGCTGCCATCGGTAACAACTTTATCGTTGACTACCAGTTTGAAGATATCATCGTTAAAGTTACCGTTGTCGCCGAAGGTGATGTCTAACAAATAGGGTACCGAAAATATCAGGCTATTGCTAAGTTGATTATCAACTTCTACCGTAACGGTGCCAGAAACCACATTATTAGGCACTTTAACTGTGATTTTTCCAGCTTCAACTTTAGTGATAAAGGCGACAATTCGTTGGTTATTTTTACCCGCAAACGTCACTTTATTATCTGCCTTGACGCTACTAAAACCTATACCTTCAATAACCACGAGATCGCCAGGCTGACCTGAATCCGCTTTTAGGCGGGCGATTTCTAAATTGTGACCTATTTTGATCTTTATCGGGGACTGTGCCATTTGACCACGGTGTTCAACACTGACGGCTATTGGGCCGATTGCGTTTGCCAGCATAGAGGCTGGCACCGCTGTCTTTAGTAAGGTGCCATCTTCAGATACAGAAATATATTCCTGTTTCGCTTTTACGCCATTACCCTCATCTTTTAGGTGAGTTAATGGCTCTTCATCGTACCAATACCAACGTTTGTTGATGCCAAAACCCGTCCCTATTATCGACAGCGGTTTATCAACGGCTTCGGCCTTCATGATGCTTGGATCGAGATCGATAATTTTCATGCCCCATGTCAATGTAAAATCAGACTTTACCGGAACAAATGCCATATCTTTTATCGTTTTAACTTGATCTATTAAAATGTCCGCAACTTTAGACCCCGTCAGAATCGCATCGATTTGACCGACAAAAGGCGTCCATTTACGTAATGCTGCACCAGCGGCCATGGTCGCAATGTCTTGGGGGCTTATTCCTAGTTCCTGCAATAAGGCCGTGGTGATGGGACCTAGTTTTCCAGCATTCGCAGGATCGGCAAGTATTTCAACTTCATTTTTATAAAATTCGAGGGCGATTTGCTTGGTAAAGTTTTCAATATCGTCACTGCTGACATCGTCATCGTCATAGAGCTTTTGAGCCTCTTCAACTAACTTGGGTGAGTATTGAATGACTAATTTGGTGAGTACCACAGGATCAAAGTTGGTCGGATCATATCCGACGCCCACTAAAATGATGTCAAAAAACTTCAGTAAAATGCCATCTATGATGGTCCGTATCGCTAAATAGCGGCGTGCCTTCAGGTTTGCATCGTCGTAGGCTGAGCTATTTCTGAAGCTAAAAGGCGAGGGACCAAGTGGTGCACCAACGCCTGGTGCTAATACTTGGTACAAGCAATCCTGATAGGGACATTCAGTGTAGTATTAGTTCCAGTCCTAAAAAAGTACCAGATTGCGGCCCCATGATATTACCGTCCCATGCCGTTTGGGCATGTTTTCGCAATGGAGTGTCTAGCAGTGACTCATCGTATTCGCCGTCTTTTCCTAGAGGAATAATGAGGGTGCTAAGGTATAGCCGTGTGCGGTTTTGTAACTCAGAGCAGCCATCGTAGCTGAGCTTATCTTTCTGCTCATTGGTGATCTCTGTGTTATTCGGACAGCTGGGATCGGATGGTAACCAGTTGTCGAGAAAGTTTGTTGCCGTGAGTCCATAGTCAAAATGATCTGTACCGTAATTGGTGATAGTGGGTTGGATGCTGCCACTGGTTGCATTGGCTTTTGCCAGTTGTGAGCTAAAGTTTTTTGTCAATTGAGCGCTGATTTTGGCGCTAACTAAAGACTGTGTAGTCGCGTATTTTTCGAAAATCTGGCGACTCTTAACGAGCAGTAATGCGCTGGTCTGTGATGGTAATGACGCAAGCGCTGAGGGTGAATTGAGTAATAAGCCGTTAAGGTGTTCTTCTAGCTCGGTGAATTCAGCATAGTTTCGGATAGTGGTTCGAAAATCTGCCAGTGATGCAAGTGGGATTTTATCGACGCCAATGAAATCCAGCACGTACTTAAAGGTAGTGTTGCTGATGTCTAGCTCTAGGCTTTGATCGTGAGGCAGTATATAGCTACTGAGATACTGTGTACTTTGGCTGTTTGCTGATGGGAGGAAGGCGGTCACTGGCGTTAGACGATGTTTGAAACGCGTCGCGACGACATAGCCTTCGCTATCAGATTGATAAGAAGTGTTTAATAAGGTTTCTATGCGAATATCATTCGTGGGGGTCGTGCCGACAGGTTTCACGGTAATATCGATGTCGTTAAGGACAAAATATTGTACTTGATTACTCTGGCCTAACGCATTGTTGGCCTGTAATTTTCCATCTGTTAATTCTGCTGGTACCTTTAAAGTGACAGCGTCTGCGCTTGAAGAGATTAACTCCATCGGAACACCATTAGCCGTTATGGTGATATTGCTGTCTAGACCAACTCCAGCTAAGGTCACTTGCTTATTTTCAGTTAGCATCACAGCATTAACCGAGCTGATGACAGGCGTCCCTTTAGGGTGAAGCTCTAGTTGCCTGATATTGCTTCTAAGCTCCCCATCAGAGATGAAGATTGTCTTCGCCCCTTCAGGCTGTGACGCTCTGAATGCCCCAGAAGAATTACTTATGGGGAGGTTGATTGGTGGCAGGCGGTCTCTAGTCACAACAATAAAGTGCGCTAGGGTCGATAATGGGGCATCTAACTCGACATAAACAATGTCTCCTTCAACCAGAAACGGGAGTTTGGCTTGGTTGTAGACGCCATAAGGCTGTCCAAGCACACTTGATGGGCTAACGTTGACAGCTCTCAGGCGCTGTAGATCGTTTATATCCAGAAGCCCATCATTGTCATCATCCAGATCCAGAAAATCTGGGATGGAGTCGATATCCTGATCGAGCGGATGTTTAGGGTTGCTTCCCGCTTCATCAATATCGGGCAGATCATTACCATCAGAATCAAGGTCGACAAAATTCCCTAAACCATCGCTATCAGCATCATTCTCACCCTCAATAGTATCGCTTAGGCCATCACCATCGCTGTCTAAATCACGCCAATTTGGAATACCATCTCCGTCTGGATCAAATCCTAGGGTGTTACGGCCAAAGAGATATTCTGCGGTATCAGAAATGCCGTCACCGTCAGTGTCATCGCTGGAGGGGTCCATCCCTAAGGCAATTTCTTGTAGATCATAGATCCCATCGCTATCCATGTCGGTGAATAGGTTCGCGCTATAGGTAAAACTCGCACGGCCGTCGAAGTTAATATCATTGACGCCGATGTGATAAAGGCCATCTTTGGTCATTTGGGCACTGATAGCGAGGGTTTTTAATACAGGATCAATCTTAATTTCGCCGAAATTTAGCGCGTTGCCTTGCGCATCAGAGAAATAGATATTGGGTTTAAAGTCAGGATGTTGATACTTGAGTATCAAGGTATAAAACTGGCCAGCTTTCCCTGTAAAAGAGTACAAATCACCGTTATCTGATTTTTGCGAGATCCCACCAATAATAGTGAACGGAGGGGTCATATTAGTGGCCGTGGCAATCGAGGGATTGTCGTTAGGTTCCACTTCTATAAACTGAGGAAACTGATACTTTGACGCATCAAACGGATAATCATCCAATTCATCTGGCACCCCATCACCATCTTCATCTTTATTTTCCCAACTGCCCAGATGTTCCACAGGATCTGTGGTGGGGGGTGTTATGGGATCGGTTGTTGGAGGTGTCGGTGGCGTGCCACCCTCGCTGGGTTCCAACTCGCCGCCACAGGCGCTTAAGCCTAGACTGAGTGCGATTAAAAGTACCAGCTGCAGTGATTGTTGTTTGATATTAAAATCCTTTTTTATCAATTCCATATCGTACCAAAAATCTAAGTGAGGCTTATTTTATCAAAACTGGCATAGCAGAGGTATTATCACTTAAGAGGTAAACTAATGGCTAACGTAATGAATAAATAGCCTAATGGCTATAAGGCCCTTTGTAACCAAATTGAAAGAGGCCTGTGCTTCGGTGCGATAGACCTAAGTCAATACTTGATTATTTTAATAGTGGGTGCCTTCACTCACCGGGAGCGTCCATATATGGCCATATTAATCTCGCGGTAATCAGCAATTAGCATAATCTGGTACCATATGATTACCTACAATAACGTAATAACCTTCCACTGGTTTTGTAAATAGGCTAGCTTGCAAGTTCCAAACCCTTGTATAGCCTTGTTAGTCTTTGGTGATATCGTGTCGAAACGGTATGTAACCCACAACTCTAAGTCATGTCCACGCTGCTTAGCGTTTTCGCTAACTAAACTGCTGCTAGAATTTTTAGCATCTTCAAACGCTAACGCCTCATTTTCATCTATTTGATAATTATCGATACCTAAATATGAGATTTTAAAATATTTATCATGTAACTCAGATAAATATACTTTTACTTGCTCATCCGTTGCTGGTATTGCAGCAAACACCTTTCTGAATAAGTTTACATCTTGATTTCTAACAACATCGACTGACGCTTTACACAATGCATTCGGCACTGACTGATCAATTTTTTTTGCTGCTGCCAACCACTGAATTAAATCTTCATCATCAGGAGAACCCATTGAAGGCGTCGATATAAGTAGAAATGAAATAATAGCGATCAATTTGTACATAAACATCCTTTTAATTTTACGTTATTGCTTTACTAACTCTTAAAGACTCACAATCAATCATATATGTAATCAGTTGAATATACACTAAAAAAAATAGTGTTTCACTAGCATGCCTGTGACAACGACATTGGTTAAAACAGGAAATGTGAGGGCTATTATATTAGGCAAAAAAGTCCATGACCAATTGCCGTGCTGCGTTGTCATTGGATAGTCAAAAAAACGCAGCAGGTAAACAATCTGCTTAAGCGGGAAATACATCGCATTAAGGGTAATGACTTCACCATTTTTTAGCTTAATATCACACGCGGTAATATGATTGCGCACATGTAGACGGTGCATTTGAGATTTATACTTTACCGTGAGGCGCGCAATGTCATCGCGTTGTAACTCCAACGTCCCCAATGGTTTTTTGATTATTGCATTAGCTGGAATGGCTAGACGCTGCTGGCTCACATAGCAACGTAATGTCCCGCTAATACCGTAATGCCGCCTCACCAACCAATACCGCCCTATTAAATAGATAGGTAATAATCCCACGTTGATTAATACTAATACACGAGCAAGCTCAGTATTAGGGAAGTTAAGAGGTAACATAGTCAAACCGACCATCAAAATAAGCAATGACAGCGAAATACCTAAAGGCAGAGGGTAAGCTATATTAGCGACATATAAACTCACATCACTCTGTGCATTAAAGCTACGCATCCCTTTAATGTGCAGGTTATAAAACCAAGATTTATCATCTAACTCTATTTTCTTAGCCATATTTACTTCTGATTATTTTTTCTTTCTATAAATTTATTCTCATAATTGTTTTACACTGACCATCGCAGAGATAAAACGACAATAAGTAAACAGCGGTTAAAGTATGCCACATCATGCGAATAAGCGTTTAATACATAAAACTGCGCCCCTTTCGAGGCGAGTTAAATTAATTACCAGTCGTAGGGCACTCTGTTGGCTCAGTTGCAGACTCATTCAGTAATACTAATGGTACAGAAAGCTTAGATTTACTTTTGCTGACAACATTAGAGCCACTTTTAACCGTTAGCTGATACGTCTTATGTGTATTAGGACATAAATCTCGTCCAGATAACTCATCTCCGCTGACACTAATAACATCACCTGCAAATTCGATATAGTAAGTTGCAATACTGTCATCAGCCTTAAAGTCAAAGGCGCCCATGGGACGCCTTCTTGCGGTAAGGGTCAGGGATGCTGACCCAGGTACCAACGACTATTCTCATGCTGCTCAAAAAAACAGCGGCTTCGTCTATCTCCTTTTACGCCTCGCCCCTGATATTTCAGTTTTATGGATCGGGTAGCTTTACCTTTATATTCTCCCTGTTCCATCGGACCTACTTCCAATATCTGATAGCTTGGCTCGGTCAGTCCCTTGAACTTCTTCTCGAAAGATCGGGCAATACCTTTGCGGATATCCGCCTCATATTCTGCCGCCTCAGGCGGCAGCAGTTTGAGGTAGAGTGTGACATCGTTATGAATGAAACCCTCGCGCATATAACTGTCACACAGGGCGGTGAGATTGGCCTCGCTCGCATCGGCCGTACCTTGAAATAATCCATCGCTCCGTGTGGCTGACATTGCGCCCTCTGCCGCTGTTACAGCCGATGAAGCCATCAAGGTGAGAATGGATAATACGAGTGTAAATATGGCAACGGGAAAAAACGTGGCATACATATCCTTATGATTTAAAAGCATTAAACATCAATGTTATAGCGGAATGTTGTCCCGCTATTTTTCCCTTAAGCTGCCGTCATCACAATAGCACCTAAGTATTAACCCAAATGCCGAATCAGACATTTATAGCTTTATCTGCGGGCTTAAGGTCAATGCCAGTGGGCTGCAATCATGACTAGATTGAATAACGATGTGATGACCGCCAAGGCGATAACCAAAATAACCAGCCGTTCCCTTGGGGGCGGCTGCTCGATAAGCTCCACGGGATAATCAAAAAATATTGCCAGATAGAGCAAGCTTCTATGGGGGTAGGCCATACCGGAAAGCTGGTAATGCTTGCCGTTGTGCAAGTGAATCGTCACACCATGGACCCGATTGCGCTTTTGCATTTCACTGAAATAACTAACCCAATGGAAAGTGATTTTTTCAATCTCAGCTCTAGGTATAGTGCTGTTGCAGCCGCAGATATGTTGGGGCAACCTGATACAGTGGCGATTGAAAATGAACTGTGTATTAGCGTCGAGATCTGCCTTATTGATGGACAACTGACGCCACACCCAGCGCTTGCGCCAGCTCAAATATGTCAGCAACCAAATCAGTGTAATGCCTCCGGCCGCAATCAATACGGCAACAGAACCGACACGGCTCAGTACAAGTCCCAGAAGGAGAACGGGAATGGCAGAGGACAATAATAACAGCTCCTGCCTGAGTGGCAGTGCCGTAAACCCAAGTGAAACCGGCAACCTGAATTCATCTTCCTGACGGATCCTGAAATACTTGCTTTTAAAGCTGATATCAAACCATTTGAGGTCATTGAGCATGTACTTCAATGAGTTCATCCCTGCTGTTCCTTCCTCTTGTGTAACTTATATCGCCAGCCGTGAACTGGCATTTGATTGTATGACAATCTGAGATCATCAATGGAAAAGGGGCTTGCGCCCCTTTTTCATTTGTCGATACGCCATCTAAGCTCAGATATCCTCGACTATCAGAGTCTCAGCTCTCTAAAATACCAGTTCTCACCAATCCGCAAGAACTTGCAGCTAGTTGAACTACTGGTATCACGCTCATTTGATATTTCAATTGACACTTCTTTTCCTTCCACGGCACCAAGACGTTCCTTTTCAATCTTGGTCGGCTCCACTGGGTCTATTCCTTCAATAACGATGGAGGCCGGCTTTCCCTGATAGGTGTTCATATATTTCTGGTGCCTTGCGGACAATTCATTTTTCAACACCTTCTCGCCAAAAATACCCAGCCAAGGTTCAGGAAATGCCGCTACATAGGCATCAAAATCTTCATCTCTATATATGTCTAACATTCCCATACAACGTTGTACTAAAGGCTCTTGGCTGAAATCCTGTGTCGGGGCTGAGGCATTGGCGAAACCAGACGTGAGCAATAAAAACAGCGTCAATAATCTATTATTCATGTTGTAACATCCTTGCTTGATTCGTTGTGGCATTAACATAGGCACAATTTGTAATTTTGGGATTCGCCCCTTTAACCACTTTTATCCTGAATGACTTGGTTGCATCTCGAACCAAATCCCGTCCAGATAGTGCGCTGCTGCCCGCTTCCAAGGTTACATTATCAGAAAAACACACATAATAGGTACCAACACCATCGGGGGCCTCAATGCCTTTTAATTCAGCTACGTAACTTCCCGGCTGCAACTGTGAAGTAATATCTACAACTCTGGCGCCGGTTGTCATTAGTCCTGTCTGCTTGTTGTCCAACCACAGGGCATATTTATCGTCCGCCCTGTTGCCATTATCACCAAAGCGCACCAATACCCGGTTTTCAAGTAAAGTAAAGGGAGTGTACAAAGAGTCTGTTCCCTTCCTGACTGTGACACTACCGCTGACCGCATGTGCAGGTACTATCACTTTTAAAGTATCAGCAGTCACTTGCGTAATTTTGGCCTGTTCCTGGCCATTGGAGGCCGAAAACCAGACCTCGATCGTATTGTCAAAACCTATTCCCTTGAGTTCCAAAACATCTTGTGGATAGCCGGCATTGGGATAAAGCTTATCAATAGCAAAGCCTTTGCCAATTTTAATCGTTTTAGGATCGCTATAGTCGGTCGATTTAGTCAATTGGTTTCTATGCTCGACTTCCACACGCAGATCGCCCTTAGCATTTTTAAGAAAGGAGCCGGGAATTACCACTTTCAATTCAGTACCTGAATCATTCACTTCATACTTGTAAATCTCTCGTTTTTCATCATTATTTCCTTGATCGTAGAGTACCACTACTGGATGCTCATCAGGCCAAGGCCACCAGTTATCTATCGGTTTAAAGCCTGCACCACGAATGGTGAGAAGGACATCTTTATCCTCGGCACTTACAAGCCCTGGGTTTAGTGTGACAATCTTCATCCCCCAATTGACATAAAAATCATACTGGGCACCAACTTTATTGAGATCCCACCAAAATTTGGCAATATCTGCAGTAGAATCAACAGCTTTCAGAATATCCCATACTATGACGACTTCACCGATGGCTGGTATAACACGAATTGCGGCCTGCTTCAGCAGGGCTTCTGCTACATTAATTGGCTCAATACCCATTTGATCCAGCAATACAGATAACAGTGGACCTGACTTTCCCTCAAGCAAAGCTGCTTTTTCGTTGTCAAGAATCAATTTTATACGTCCCCAGACAATAGCTTCTACTGCCTGATTCCATTTCCCATCTGCTTGCGCTTTCTCTATTGTATCTCTAATAAAATCAATATCATTAAATCCGTGAGTGAGGATTATTTCAATAATGCTCTTGCCGTTATTCAACTTTGTTAATGGACCATCTGGTACCTTTCCGGATAATTTAGCCGCGTCTAATATCAATTTCATCGCGGGCCAAATTCCACGTTCTACAAGCGATCTTAAATAAAGCTGAGATCGGATTCTTACTTGATCGTCTTCAGTGGCAAATGGTTCTGAATATCCAGGGCTTAGTACAGTATATACACAATCTGTATATGGACACGCTTCAGATGTTACATCTTGAGACCACAAATCCACGCCAAAAAGTTGCAAATATTGTGCACCAATTATATCTCTGTCGAACATATCCTGAATGTGCTGATAGGTTTTTCCATTTTTATCTGTTACAAAACCATCCCCCTTTTCCAGATCTTTATTCATAGGATGCACTGCCATACTCAATAATAATTGAGATCGATTCTGAACCTCCATATTGCCATCATAGCCTAATAATTTATACCACTCTTCAGGGAACGCCTCAATTGTCGGACTTATTGATATTTCATTCCAATAGCTTGCTTCTGGTGTAACATTTGGTTTTATTGAGCCATTACTGGATATTTGTACTCTTTCCTGTGAATATTGATCCTTATTCTCTTTTATGCGACTTTTTTCATTCATAATATCGACAGCAATCTTTGATATGCTTTTATGAAAGTTGCTATCAAAAGAGATATTTTTTAGTTTTTTGTAAGACTTAATTGTTTCAATAAAGTCAGGATCTGATGCCGCCATCTTACTAATTGATGGCATCAACAAGATGTTCGAGAGTGCCAGTCTCTCAGCATTAATTACGATAGACTTTTCCTCCCTGAAAATAGCAACAGTGAAAGTGGGAATATAATCATTTGAATTTTTAATATACAGTTCCTTATAGCTGATATCATTTTTATTTATATCTACATTTACACCATTTTGTGTTAGGCGAAAATAACTTTTTCCATTGTTATCTTTTACATATACCTCTGAATAACCGATTATATTTTCAATGTTATCTGATTTAAGGGTAATAGTTTCCTCGATGTCAAAATAAATCTTATTACTGATTAGTTGCAGTGACTCTACGTATAGAAAGCCAGAAACTGCATTCGCAGGGACTGTTATTGTTGCCTCACCATCAACAACCGAATCAGGAGAAACTACAATATCCCCAAAATGCACTGTCATGCCTGGCTGTAGGTTTCTTCCAAAGATCTTTATAATGTCTCCAGCTTTCAGAGAAGAATCCTCCAAATCTTTTATAACTGGAGTTAGAGGAGATGAAACAGTGAAATATCTAGAGTTGCTTTTAACACTGCCACTAGCTAAATAGTATTCATATTCAGCTTCATCAAGAATGTTGTCAGGTAAATAAAATGAGAATCCACTTTCTGCGACATCAGATAGTTTAATGTTATAAAGTTTTGATTGACCTTTTATTACCAAGAATGAATCTGAAACAGGAATATTTTGGCCTTGAATATATACTCTTTCTCCAGGGAAAGCTCTATCAGTCATTGTCACCCCAAGCTTGTCATCAAATCTTAAAGCAAAAACCTGGAATTGTTCAGTTAATGATAGTTTTGAGAGCCTCTCAATATCATTTATATCAAGCAAGCCATCGGAATCATCATCAAGATCCAAAAAGTCGTAGATACCATCGCCATCAGAATCTAATGGATTAGCTATATCCACAGCTTCTTCGCTATCAGCTATGGCATTTCCATCCGAATCTGTATCAGCGAATGCACCTACACCATCTAGATCTAAATCTGTAAGTTTTTCTAAATTATCAGGTAATCCATCATTGTCAGAGTCACTATCAAGCCAATTGGGAATATTGTCATTATCCAAGTCAAGTTGTAATGCACCAAAGGCTTGAACATAGACTTCGTTACCATCGTACACCCCATCTCCATCATTGTCGGGGTTAGATGCATCCATAGCTAATGCGTTTTCAAGCTCAGCAGGTAAACCATCATAATCAGTATCAATGAATGCTTTTACTGAGTATGTTGCATTGGCTCCCCCTGCAAGATTTTGTTCCGCTACAGCAACGTAATAAACCCCAGTCCTTTCAAATGATACAGTTGCTATCGCACCGATCTTTCCGATTGCCTCTGTATTGTTTTTTATTTCGAATATTGCTCGCCCAGTTTCATCCAATATACTGATTGTTGGCTTATAACTGAAATCATTCATAAATAAAACAAAAGTGACGGGAAGAGCAGCATTCACCTGAGATTGATCAATTTGGAATCGATAAACATCCCCATCTCCCCTTTCTTCTAAGACACCCTGCAATTTGAAAGGAAATGAATCTGAAACCACAGTGGCTACCGATGGATTGTCGTTGAATGAGGATTCAGTAGTTGTGCTGTAACTTTGCTTTTTAGCATCAAATGGATAATCATCCAATTCATCTGGTACCCCATCACCATCTTCATCTTTATTTACCCACGTTCCAACAAAATCACTCGGATCCGTAGGGTCAGTTGGATCTGTTGGATCGATAGGATCTGGAGGTATTATTGGATCTGTGGGTGTATTAGGACCTTCACCTGGTTGCAAATCTTCATTACAGCCACTGAGGTTTAAAGTGCTGGCGATGAGGATGGCCAGCCAGACGGATTTATATTTCATTGTCATAGTTCCCTTTTAACAATTTTCCTAGTTTCAGCTTGAATTTATATTCAGTTAAATGATTACTTTTTATGACCCTAGTACCTAAAGGGACTTTGCATACGCATAAGCCCTTGTGAGACAAGAGCGAGGTAAATATCTCCAGTTGCTACGCCTATTGCATTACAGGCAATTTGATCACCGTTTGGTTGGTATAGTGGTGAAGTCACTATGCTTTCTATTACATAGTTAGCGAATGGCACTATTAGTTTTTGACACCACCTGACTTCTATTTGCAACAGATTGGCATCTTGGATATTTAGGTTCCGGTCCTTGCTAATGTTTTCAACCTTTGGGTTGCGATACATTAAGTTATTATTCGGTATTTCATATATATACCCTTTAGGATATTTACTCCGAACCTTGAATTTATCGAATACCACTTTGTCAGGGCTTAGGATGCGTATCTCACTTTGGATAGCGGTGGCGATCTTTGCATTGGCAAGCGCTTTAATGATGTCGGCCATGTCAGTGCCGTGGGCAAAGAGCGGCATCATGCCTTCAGCTAAACCTTTACGGATCTCTACTATGTTGCCGTTATACAAGGTGCCCGCTCGAACTGCTTTAATTGTGGCGGAATCTAATGTGCTTTTGGCTGAATAGATAAATCCCCATTGGGCTATTAGCATCATTGCAACCAATATGATTGGCATCAAGAAGGGCAGGCTAAGGTTGAATTCAACCATGCTCTGCCCCCGTTGTTTATGTCTGTCCAACTTCATTGTGCTTCCTGGGGCTCGGGCGAGCGATCATTACTTTGCAGATCGTTGAGTGCGTCTAGTAAAGCGTTTATTTGTCGTCCTACTGGAGTATTGCCATCGCCCTGACGTTTTGCTGATGCTAAGACTTGAGTGGCTTGTTTGAGCCTGACTAAGCTGATGTTGTACCAGGCTTTTTGGTTTTCTGGTTCGAGTTGCAAACAGCGCATATAGGCTTCTATAGCGGCCTCATGGCGACTTGTTCGCGTATAAATATTCCCCAATCTAAACCATGCTGGGGCATAGTTAGGGACGCTGTTCAGCACTTGTAAATACAGGCTTTCAGCTTGATCTAGCATTGCCATTTTATAGGCATGCTCTGCCTCTGCTTGTATTGCCACTATTTGCGTATTGTTCTTCGCTTCTTCTTGCTCGGCGGTCGATGCACATCCTACGATATTGCTCAGACCCATAAAGCAAAGTAACAAGATTAACTTACGTGCCATGTCAGAACCCTTCCCTCTATGATGTTTTTTTGTGTTGTTGTGCCAGCAAGAAGCTCAAGTACCTTCGTCGCGCCAAAACAGGCACTGGCCCGATAGGGTTTGAGATGTGGTTCAATCTTGATTACTACGTCATGCTTATCCAAGTAGACGATGTCTAATGCGTAAGTCATGCCTAATGTATGAACAGAATTACAAGGTGCAATGAGTAGGCCCTGCTCTTGTGTCAGTTGTTGTCGTCCTAATAAACCACGCAGACGGAGCCATGGAGTATTGGCGATAAAAACATCAACTTTCTCGCCTGTTTCAGTTTTTAATATGGCGTGTGGCATTTTATAACTCATACATAAACTTCATCGCGATAGGGAAGGCTAGGATCATAAATGTGACTGGGAAAATGAAAATAATCAGTGGAAACACTAATTTTACTGGTGCTTCTAACGCCTTTTTCTCGGCTCGTTGAAATCTTTCTACCCGTCGTTGATCTGACTGAATTCTCAGTGTATGGCCAAGGCTCGCACCCGTTTTTTCGGCTTGGGCGAGGGCACTGACTAGGCTGTTGATTTCGGTCACTTGGATACGATTTGCCATGTTACGGAACGACTGCGCACGGGACATGCCAGCGCGCATGTCGCGGATGACTTTTTCAAATTCAATTCTAAGTGGCCCAGCAGGACCGCGTTCAACGGCTTGGCTAAGTGCACCTGCCATGTTCAATCCCGCTTCAATCGACATTGTTAAGTAGTCGAGGTATACGGGGAGGGCTTTGATTATTTGACCTTGACGTTTCTTACGAAGATCGTTGAGTGTCAAAACGGGTAGAAAGTAGCCAAATAGGGCTGAGAGCAGTATGTAGTTGATACTGATGTTGTCTAGTAATAAGCAACACAAGAATGTCAGACTAACGGAGAACAGTGTACTAATGATTCTGATAGCAAAATACTGCTCTGCGGTCATCATGTAGGATAAGCCCGATAATTGTAATTTTTTGGCGACACGTTCGAGATAATCAACGCTAAGATTTTCACTGATATAGAAAGCAAATAGGCGTACGAGCGGCCACAATAACTTGAGACCGGGTGATAGCGGATCCATAAACTCACGGTTATCTGCAGGAACTCTTCGGTAAATGCGGATGCAACTGACTGCCAGAAAGACTACAGAGAGAGTAAAAACGCAAATTATTAGGTTAACCATGTTGCATTGCCTCCTTATACATCAATGGCGACAATTTTGCGGATAGACATATATCCGCTAATGAGCATGATTGTAATGAGAGCGATAAGTGCCCATCCCAGAGGTTCAGTTAAAATTCTGCCCATTGATTCTGGCTCCATGTGATAGAGCACTACACCGATGAAGATAGGCAGGAGAGTCATCACCACGCCCTGCATTTTCCCTTGGGAGGTCAGTGCATCAATTTTGCCTTCCATTTCAATCTTACGTCTCAAGGTTGCAGATAGCCTGAGTAATACTTCTGCGAGATTACCGCCGACTTCTCTTGATATTTGCATCCCTGCGACGACCAATTGAAACTCATCTTCTGGGATACGCTTGAGCATGTTGTCTAATGCTTGGTTGAACTCGACACCAAGACGTTGTTCCCGAAGAAACAGTTGAAACTCTTGGCGCATAGGCGCCTCCATTTCCTCGGCCATAAATTCAATTGCGCTGCTGACGTTAGAGCCTGACTGCATCGATGAGGCGATCATGTTAAGTCCGTCAGGTAGTTGATGGACAAATTTACGACGACGTCGCTTACGTAGAAACTGGTAAGCAAATCGTGGAATCATCGCAAGTATGATACTGATTATTATACCTATTACCCATGAGTCTAAAAAGATTTTTAGTAGTATTGGCACCGATATTAGCGTTGCCATGTTGAGTAAAAATAATTGATGAGGTTCGATAAATAAGAACATATCAAACAGGTTTGTTCGGGCCGATGTGGTAAAGGTTTCCTGATATCTGTGGGCGAGCTTTTCCGACAGATGTTTCAATGACCAAACTAAGAGTGTGACAGCCAGGAAGACCAGTGCTGCGGCAATGAGGGCACTATTCATATCGAGCTTCCTTGTCGAATATATCCAGCTGGACTTTTACGCCTTGCCTACGTAGTTGCTCGTAGAACTCTGGCATAGTGCCAGTCGCAGTGTAGTAACCTTGAACTTTACCTTGTTCATTAAATCCGGTTTGTTCAAACTTAAAAATTTCTGATAGTTGGACTATAGAGCCTTCTAAGCCCGTAACTTCACATATGCTAGTGACACGTCTTGATCCATCGGAAAAGCGAGATTGTTGTACTATGATGTTTACCGCAGAGGTGATTTGTTCACGGATAGCAAGCACAGGTAAATCCATTCCAGCCATCATAACCATGACTTCTAGACGTGATATACAGTCCCTAGGGGAATTTGAGTGAGCCGTTGTGAGCGAGCCGTCATGGCCAGTGTTCATTGCCTGCAACATATCTAAAGCCTCACCGCCACGACACTCACCGATCACCACTCTGTCAGGGCGCATTCGTAAGCAGTTCTTTACCAGATCTCGAATTTCTACTGCGCCTTTACCTTCTTGGTTCGGAGGTCGAGCCTCTAGTGACACTAAGTTAGGTTGATACAGTTGTAGTTCGGCGGCATCTTCTACAGTAACAATGCGTTCGTTATCTGGGATAAAGTTCGACAATACATTGAGTAAAGTCGTTTTGCCTGATCCTGTGCCGCCGGAGATAACAATGTTGCGTTTCTGTTTGACAGCTATTTCGAGAAAGCTTGCCATGGCGGTGTTCATTGAGCCGAATTTTACTAGATCGTCACAGCCTAATCGCCGTTGCATAAATTTTCGTATTGTAATGCAAGGCCCTTTTAATGCTAATGGCGGAATAACTGCGTTGACTCGAGAGCCGTCTTTCAAGCGAGCATCAACCATAGGTGAACTTTCATCAATTCGCCTGCCTATTGGAGTTACGATGCGCTCAATGGCTCCAAGCACTGCTTGATCATCGGAAAAGGCTATGTCAGACAGGTAGAGTTTACCGGCCTTTTCGTAAAAGATTTGATCGTGGCTGTTAACCATGATTTCGCTAACGTCTGGATCGGCGATTAAGGCTTCTAGTGGGCCTAAGCCTATAGTTTCATCTAAAACTTCTTTGACTAGGGAGCTAACTTCAATATCTGCGGGTAAGCTAAAACCTGCGATAATTTGATTGATTAGAGATTCACTCTGAATGCGTAACTCTATATCACTCATTTCGTTGACATTGACCCTACGCAAGTCCATAAGCTTGAGCAGCTCAGTATGCACTTTACGGCGCCATTCATTTCTTATTTTGATCTTCTTTATCAACTCATGGTCGATTACCGAAGATTGTTGTTTTTCAGCCTGAGGGACAATTGAAACTAGCGCACTCTGCTCCTGTGGGCTTGGGACTCCGGAATGAACACTGTTTCCTGCAGCTTCACGTGGAGCTGATTGTGCATCATATTGTGGATCGCTGGTATGTACTCTTAGTTGATAGTCACCTACTTGTATTTTGTCAGTAGTCGCAATCGGTCCATAGGATTTATATCTTTGATCGTTAACTTTTAGTCCCGTAATACTTTTATTATCTTCAATGAAAATACCATTTTTATCTTGCCTTAGAGTGGCATGGTTTTTTGAAATTTTAAGCCCTCGGAGTACGATTAATTGGCTTGGGTCTTTGCCTATTTGGCATTCGGAGTGAATACATTGGAACTCACCCACTTTTGTCCCTTTGGTCGTGCTGACGATGACGCTAAACATGCCTTTCTCCTAATCCTGTCCCTAATCTAAGATATAAAACGCTTCAAGTTTTGTAGCGTCTTGCGCCATCTCGAGTCCTTTCGCTAGTTGTTTATCGTGGCTCTCTTCTCCAGGGAAAACGATGGTAGGGGTAACGAATATTACTAACTCTGTTTTCTTGTCTTTAAAATCTCTAGACTTAAATAGTTCGCCTAAAATAGGAATGTCTCCTAATAGGGGGAATTTATTAATTATTTTGGACATCTCACTATTAACTAGGCCGGAAATAACAATAGTTTCGTTATTTCTGACGTTAATAACTGATTCGGTGCGTCGAGTGAGCATGCCTGGGACGCCGTCGATTGACATAGAAGGGTCGATTGAGCTCACTTCAGCCATGACTCTGGAAACGATATTCTGTTCACTATCAACTAGAGGCTCTATGTCCAGTTTTATGCCGTATTCTTTAAACTGTACATCGACAGCCCCGAGCCCGCTCACGCTACGAATAGGAAATTCTCCACCGGCAAGAAATGTTGCGGATTCGCCGCTGCGGGTAGTGAGATTCGGTTCTGCTAGCATTCTGGCATCGCCTTTCTCTGATAGCAGTTGGATTTGTGATCCTATGCCTGTAACGATACCAAAGGAGCTCCAGCCTCGAGTATCCAGAACGCCTATACTGTCTGAAATAGCTTCGCTGATCGCACCAGAATATTGACCCGGTGAGGCTACACTGAAAATAGGATTAGCGCTGAAGGCTTTGGCTGCTCCATAAGCCGGTCCTGACATGGCGGTTTCCCATTTGATACCAATATTGTTCAGGGTTGACTTGTTGAACTCAACTATCTTCACTTGCATTTTGACCATAGGGGCTAATGTCTTCGCAAATTTCAGATATTTAACTAAGGACACAATATTGGGGCTTGCCTCAATTATTTTTTCTAATTGTTCTTTTTGGTCTAAATCAGCTTCGCCTTGAACGACGATAAGACCGTCAGACTCAGTGATCGTAAGTGTGGGAAACGCAGCGAGCATAGTTTTAACCGTATTAATTGTGCGTAATGAATTGTCTTGGGTTACAACTATGCTTAACTTCACGAGTTTGCCGTTTTTTTGCCACAACTGCAGGTCAGATTCCCCTGCTGTCTCACCAATAAGTAAAACTCCTTTATTATCGACTACTTTGGCGCTGATGATTTTGCCATTACCAATTACGATACGTTCTACATCTGTTGCTTTATAGAGTTCAACGGCTCCCACATAGAGTTTCAGTGGGGTGTTGTTGTGTGCATAGCAAATGTAGGGGGCCGAAACTAATACCCAAAAAAGGATAAATATCTTTTTAATATTCATAGCGCGGTTTTATGCTCTTGTTGGCTGAATTGTTTATAGTGAGTCTGTGGTAGGGGATATTCTTGAATGGTGGTAGTGATGCCACCGCCACCAGTAATGACTTCAACTTCTTGATTAAAAGAGCTGGTTATATTTTGAAATAATTGCCCTTCATGTAGGGAGACAAATTCAAAGGGGCGAACTTCATTTTGATTACGCAATAATGTCACAAAGCTACCTTTTAGTTTTGCAAGGGAAACTCTTGCTGCATCGTCAACGGATAGCGCTAAGGTCACTGTGTTATAAGCATTTGGATTTTCGTAAAGGGTATCTACTAATTCGGGATTGACATCAATACTTTGTCTTCCGGTGGCTAGTACGGTGACATTTTCCAATAGGATATGTAATTTATTACGTTCTTCACTTGAGGATTCATCTTTGTAAGAGAGCAGTAAATCTATATGGTCAGATGGAACTAACATGCCCGCATTTGAATTAATATCGTCTATATTGATAGTGACGGCTCTTTCACCGTCTTTTAGCATATCGGAGAATTGTGAGATTCGTTGTCCTGGGAGATAGGTCTTTAATAGTGGGCGACCAGATGACATTGGCTCGAGTAACATTTGCCCCTCAATTTCTCCAAATTGACTTGGATGAATAGCCTCTAATGGTAAAGTGTCAGCTTGAATGCTACGAACAGACATATTTTGCTGCGAAATAATATCGCCTTTACGTAACTCTTGTGTTGCGACAACGACATCTACCATGTCAGTATTATCTTTGGATAGTTCAGATCTCAATTCTTGTTCTTTAACAATGAAATAGTTTTTCGTTGCCCAAGCGCTAACACCACCAAGAATGAGTGCAATAAGGAGTAAAATCCAATTAAAGTCTAACGATTTAAGTTTCATTAAAATACCTGATTTTAATTAGGGAGTGCAGATAATGATTTGGCATAAGCAAAGGCGGTATACCACTCTCGAAGTGCCTCAATGCATATTTCCATGATGCTTTTTTGATTTTCTAAAGGCATAAGCAAGGCTGCAACTAAAGCTCCGCAAACGACTAAATATTCAATGCTGGCCTGTCCTTGGTTAAAGGTTTTAAAATTCTTCATTTACTGTCTTTCCATGACTTTATTTGCAACAATATATGTTACGTCGTTTGCTTTATTGAAACTTATGTCTATGACATCTGCTCCCTTACTCAGTTGAAGTGCCGCGGTACCTATGGATGTCTCTAGTAGCCCAATATTTTCAATCCAGCCTTGTTGCAGAAAATAATTTCGGTAGAAGTAATAGTTGGCACTGACACTTTGTTTGCTAGCAATAGTGAGAGTGCGTCCATTTTTGTAAATATCATTGGAATGGATGTCTGAAATCACATCGCTATTAATTAAGGTTGGAAAGTTATGTTTCCTTGCCTGATGCAGTGACTGTTCATCCATATCTTTTGTAATGCCAATATAAGCAATTACACCATCAAGATTACTCTGTATTCTCGCTGTTAGCAGATAAGGAGGTTGAAGACTATTAATAATATAATCGCCATCAAACATCCTTGCATCAAAACGCAGGCTTTTGTTTTGCCATTGATTTTTAAAATAACTTGCCGTCATCATTTGACTTTGTTTATCTGTCATTAACCATGTTTTCATGGGATAACCATTGTGTGTCATGTTATCTGCGACAATTTCAACTTTGGAAGTATCAGGAAATTGGATCTCTGGCCAATCAGAAGATTGTGCAATGCCAGAAAGTAGTAATGTGGTAAGGAATAAGTATTTCATGATCTATCCTCCACAGTTAGCTGTGCCATATGTACATAATCTGTTTTGAGGCAAAATATTGGGTTCGACATATCCAAACTTAAGTTTGCTGGGACTAAGTTCTTTGCCGAACGGTATTATTGCGAGTGCTTTTTGGGCAACTTGTATTACTCCCATATCCATAGTTTTAGTTAGCACTAATCGCTCTACGAGATTTTTGATATGATTTGGGCCTGCAGCATTCCACCCTGAAGCTAGCAGAGCATTATTGCCTTGAACATTAAGATCCAACTTATCAAATGGTGCTAAGTAGAAATTTTCTATTTTGTGGCTAACTTTAGTGCGATAAAACTGGTCTGTTTCAAGGTCGAATCCTGTATACGACAGCAAACCTATTGCTTGGTTAACTGCGTTACCAACATTACCAGGCAATCTTTCACCACGATTCTCTTGAGTAAGTCTATCTAACTCATTGTTATTTTTAGGAGGTCCGTTATGAGATTTAATCGCTACTTGCTGGGTGCCATCTTGTTTTAATTGGTGCTTGAGCATTGGGTGCACTTGCTTAGTCCAGTCCCATGCTTGTTTACTGCTGCTGGTTAACTTGACGCCATCTTGTTGATAAAGCCGCCAAGGGATTTGTTTAGCTAGCTCGATTTCGGTCTTTTTTGCTAGGAAGAGATCCGTGCGGTTTGGTAGGCGACTTGGTGTACTTTCTTTCCAGACAGTACGTTCCCAGGCGGTATAGTGCGATCCTTGTTCTACTCTATGTTGGATGCCAGTGAGTTTTGCCATAAATGGCAAAAGTAATAATAGCGGTACTGCAACATAGGTTAAGCCGATCACAGACTCAACTAGGGCTTGCCCTGCTTGTTTTTGGCGCGCAGTCATTTACAAAGCCCTCGTTAATGCTAGCACTACACTACGTTCTGTGTGTGTTGAATCAGTTAATCGAGTTTGCCAAAAGGGGTTATATAGGTTGCCGTATTCATGTAGATTATCTGACCGACTCCAAGCACTAGATGTAAGCATTAAATCTCTTGGGCGAGAATAATAAACCTGTGCTGTAGAGAGTGCATTTAAGCGTGTTCCGAGCATTTTTTCATTTAATGCTGGGTCAGTGTTTTGGTCTCCAGCTTCTAGAGAGCTCGTGGTGCCAATATCTTTTTGTTGTTTAGAGACAACAATAGCAATATTGCCTGTTTGATTAATACTCTTAACAGTATTCGAAAGACCAAAGAATGGTTGGACTCCGTTGTAGGAACCACTAGTTTGTTCATCTCTGGCTGCGTAATTGGAAGATTGCCTATTATATTGTCGACTCTCTCCCCATGAAACGTTGTTACCAGCATTCCTAATCTTGGCTTCTGTATTTGCGCGTGTTGATGCCCAGCCAAGTGTATATTCCGACGTACGCCAACCACATTTAAAACGACGACAGCCCCATTTTTTCCAGTGAGTGCTAATCGTGTCCATTGCTGTCCAAGTTTCAGCTCTGTTTTTTCCATTAGGAATTAAATCGCTTCCACCTGTTTTTATTGTATTCCACTTAACTATCCCTAGATTCCCATGCCATGGGCTATCGAGCCCATAGGTTCGTCGTGTACTGAATTCATCCCTAGACTTCAGTGTCACTGTAATAAAATCAGCATATTGAGTTTTATTTTTTTGATTATTTCGAGTGTGCTGTTCTTGGAAGTTAACCCAAAGATCTTTTATATCTCCCAACATTTGTGGGTTTTGCATGAGATCAAGTTGTGCTTTAGGGTCATTCGCTCTCACTATTTCCTGCGCTGTTGACATAGTCGATATAAGTCCAGCATAGTGAATTATTTTTTGTGACATGCTCAATGCATGTAGGATAGCGTTTTCAAGAGTAATCATTACGCTTAGAAAAGGTTGAACGCCAGTGTTTACGACCGTAATAACCTTGTTGACCGCTGCAATAGCCTGACCTATGTAAGGGACGCTGCAGAAATAATCGCAAGCTGTTTCTGAAAATTGTTCTGTCATATTAAACCAAGATGACAGACCAACAAGCTGCGCAATAGCAACTTGATTAGCTACTGCAGCCCTATTGGTATATGCTTTATAATTAAAATCGCGAGCAGCAATTGTTGCTACACTGTAAGCGGTATTATCTGCGGTATTTTGTAGTTTAGTACTTTTGAGATTCAATTGAGCAGAATTGAAGCTAAATAACACAACCATAATCGCAAATGACATGAGAATGAGGGACAGCACCATGGCTTGCCCCTTTTGTTGAATCAGCATCTATCACAGTTCCTTTGCTAGTGCATATTTTCTACAAAAACTAAAAACTAAAAACTAAAAACTAAAAACTAAAAACTAAAAACTAAAAACTAAAAACTAAAAACTAAAAACTAAAAACTAAAAACTAATCTTTATCAGTACTGCCGCCAGTACCAGTACCAGTACCAGCACCATCGCTAGCGTTATTAGCACCTTGATCGTAGTTGCCTAGATTATATTTTTTATTAGCTACTTCAGATGCGGAATCTGCGGAACCTTTTGCATCGCTGATTTGTTGAGTCGCAGAATTTCCAGACATTTCTGCTGATAATCCTGCAACTTGATTACGGATAGTTTGGCCAAAAAAACTATAAACACCAATTGCCGAAACAGCAATTAATGCCACTATGATGATGTATTCGGTCATGCCTTGACCTAGTTGTTTTTTTGAGAACATGATTTAAATTCCATTTCAATCTTGATAATACCTTGAGGTAAATAAACAATAGCAAGAAGTATGTTAATGTCATCTCCTTGCTATTAGCGTTTATTTGGCGCTGCTATTTGCAGCTTTATCATAGTTACCTAAATTGTAATTTTCTTTAGCTACAGCAGTTGCATCAGTAGCCGACTTCTTTGCTGCTCCAATTTGTGTTGAGGCACTATTTCCTGACATTTCTGCTGACAAGCCAGAAACTTGGTTGCGTATTGTCTGACCAAAGAAGCTATATACACCAATTGCAGCTACGGCGATTAAAGCTACTATGATGATATATTCAGTCATACCCTGACCACGGATTTTACTTTTAAACATAATCATTCCTTTGATAAATTAATAAACGGACTTTATTTTTCCTTGTACAACAAATAATCACAATCAATCATAAGTATTAAGTTGTTTATTAGTTGTTTCTTGTGTTGTTTTTTTGTTTCTTGCTGTGAGTGGAATATTTGCCTATCGAGCATGTGATATTGTTGGTGATGTTTAAGCAAAGCAGTCTGATTTATGTCTTTGCATTGTTTTTCTTGTCTATGAGAGGATTGGAGGGGTTAATTAGATATTAAAGATTATTTCGGTAATAAATCATTAAAATAAAAGGCTTTTATGGTACTTGGCATAAGTCACAATATGGCTTTTATTTTTGATATTATGTAGGCGTTATAAATGAGGGTAGGTACTAGGTCATTCATATGTAAAAGTGGCCGGAGTGGAAAAGTCATATTGCCAAATAAACGTCCTTAGTGATGAAGGTGAATCTCGGCTAACAGACATGCTAAATGATTGACATCTGCACCAGGCTGCTGTTTTTCCGTTAGCCATTTTTGCTGTTAGAACCCATCATCACAATCACGCTAAAGTATTAACTTGTTTCTGATTTATTATTTGATACTGCATTTAGTGTTAACTTACTCACCAGTATTTCTATGGAGGGTAAATATTAATGCGTGTTTTCAACTCAGGTTGCTTAGTGGGTTTATTGGCGTTATCGATTGGTACTTTTACGTCGTTACCGTTACAGGCGGCGGATGAAGAATTATTTACACTGTTTCCTACGGCAAAGTTAAAAGAAGAGCTGACTCGCCACTATGTTGAGTATCCTTTTATTATCAGCGTTGGCGAGAGTAGAGCGGACTTTAGCTTTAAGCCAATATTTGGCCAGTTACAGCAGCAAACATACGAATTAGCACCTGAATATAGTCCTAACCATACACTCGATAATTATCGGGCTCAATTGAAAAAGCTTGGCGGTGAAGTATTATTCGAGTGTCGTCTTGAAACGTGCGGTAATACTCGTCTATTGCAAGAGAATATTGCCTTGTTGGATGGCGTGATTGGTGTCGATAATGGTTATTTATTCGCTCGAGTTAAGCATGAGCAGAAAGAGTTTTATACTGCTATACAAACTGCAAGCACGACTAATTCTTATGCATCTATCCATATCACGACCTTAGAAGTTGTGCCTGAACCTTTAGGTTTAGTCACTGCTAATGCGGCATTTTTACAACAAGCACCTAAGCAGATTGAGTTTAATGACAATGTACAAAAGGACACTGAAGGTGCTGAAGATCATCCGTTGCTAAGTCGCTTAAAGGGCGCTGTGATTCATGAATTTAAACGTCAGGGTTTTGCTAGCACAGCTTTCGTATCTGCTATGGATGCTACCAACAAACCTGTGGTGGTGGAGCGTGCAGGTAAGCTGACTCAGAATGGTTATCAGTTGCCAAAGGAATACTCAAGTTATGAGGTGTTTAGCAACTATAAAGCAGCGCTGACTAAACTCGGCTTCGAGGCGCAATTTGAGTGTAAGGGAGAGGCCTGTGGCCCTGAAAGAAAATTTGTCGAGGCAATTGATTCTTTAGTCAATATTGGTAATGAAGAGAGCCAGTTTTATGGCTGGTATACCTTAACTCGCCCTGAGGGCAATGTGCATGTAAGTACTTATACCATTGGCTTTATTGGCGGCTTATGGACAGAGTTACGGGTATTGGAAGAAACTCAACTTAAGGATGACCGTGTCGGTATCAACCTTGCGGCTTTGACTGATCAAATTGAAGCTAAAGGACATGTCACCCTAGAAGGGCTGTTATTTGAGTACGATAGCGACAAGTTATTACCAGAAGCTCTGCCCGTTGTGGAAGTGCTGGCGAGTTATTTAAGCGCTAACCCAAGCCGCGCATTTTATGTGGTTGGCCACACTGATGACAAAGGCAACCAAGCTTATAACCAAGGTTTGTCACAACGTCGTGCTGTTGCAGTCGTCAAGTTGCTTACCGCAAGTCATGGTATTAAAACTCAACAGCTTGAAGCTGTGGGTATTGGCGAGCATGCGCCCATTGCCAGCAATAATGATGAGGCGGGGCAACAACAGAATCGTCGAGTAGAGTTAGTGCTGAGATCGGATACTAAGTAAACACAATAGCTTGATTCAATAGATATAAAAATGGCGCTCACAGTTAACTAAGTGGGCGCCATTTTTGTTTATCTGTGATCGCTCAGCCGAAAATCTCAGCCAAGCGATATTCACACTAAGATAGTGCCGGGAAGGAGAGCGAGCTGCCAATCCCTAGAGGCAAGCCTAAGGTCCAATATGCCAGTAAGAAACCGCTCCAAAGTAAAAGAAAACTGATTGAAAACGGTAACATCAGTGCCACTAAGGTGCCGATGCCTGATTCCTTAACGTATTTTTGGCAAAACACCACAATTAACGGAAAGTAAGGCATCAGTGGGGTGATGATATTAGTGGATGAGTCGCCCACTCGGTAAGCGGCTTGAGTCAAATCCGGTGACACACCTAGTTCCATTAACATGGGCACCATAATGGCACCAATTAATGCCCATTTGGCTGAAGCGGAACCCACTAATAGATTGACGAATGCAGTGAGAAACACAATTCCCACCAAAGTCACACCCATAGGAAGGGCTAATTCCTTTAACGCCAACGCGCCTTTAATGGCCATTAATGCGCCTAAATTGGATTGACCAAATGCATAAATAAACTGGGCACAGAAAAAAGCCATGACGATGTAATAACCCATGCCACTCATGGATTTACTCATGCCCTGAATAATGGCTCTGTGGTTGTTTGCCGTGCCAGCGGCATAGCCATACACTATGCCGGGCACGAGGAAGAACACAAAAATAATCGCCACAATGGAGCGCATTAATGGCGCTGAAGCACTGGTTAAGGCGCCATCGGTACTACGCCAAGCAGAGTTGTCCCCATAGGCAGTAAACACCAGTCCTAAGGCACACAACAACATGGCGGCCATGGCGAATTTGAGTCCGCGGCGCTCATGGGGTTGCAGTTCATCTAGGGTTGGGAGCGTGCTGGGATCGCCATTCACCGCAGTGTTTTTTAGGCGCGGCTCGATAACTTTATCCGTTAAGAACCAGCCAACTAAGATAATTAAAATGGCAGAAGCCGAAGTAAAAAAGATGTTATTCAGTGGGTTAATCGTTAATGTGGCGGCCGCGGGATCGGCTGATAATCTTGCTGCTGCCTGAGTTAAGCCCGCTAACATAGGATCAAGACTCGATGGCACGCCAACGGTTGCAGAAAAACCGCCGGATACGCCAGCGAAAGCGGCGGCTATACCGGCTAAGGGATGGCGACCAGCGGCATAGAAGATCACCGCGCCGAGTGGGATAACGAGTACATAACCCGCATCAACCGCGACATGGCTCAGAATACCCACGGCTATCAATACCGGGGTGAGTAACATCTTGGGAGTGACAGATAAAATGGAGCGCAGGCCTGCATTAATAAAGCCGGTATGTTCAGCAACGCCTAGACCCAACATAGCAACCAGCACGACACCGAGCGGCGGGAAAGTCACAAAGGTCGTGACCATCGCCGAGGTAAACGCGGTCAGTGCACCGCCTTCGAGCATATTCACGACTTGAATCGGGTTACCAGTACGAGGGTCGATTTCATCAAAACTGACACCCGATAATCCCCAAGAGATCAACCAGACTAAGCCCAGAAACATCGCAAATAATACTGCTGGGTCGGGCAGTTTATTGCCGACGACTTCGACGCCATTGAGAAATCGCTGGAATCCAGTGACAGGTTTATGATTTTCCATTTGGGTGCCGCTTCCTAAAAAATGATGATTGTTATCGGTGATTATAAAAACGCAGCATTAATTTAAGCTTGGTTTAACTAATCGATAAGAAATAAAACACATAAAAATCTATCGCAGTGACTTTAGTGCGGGTGGATTTCATCGTCACTAAATCAATTTAGCCGCAAATAAAAAGCGCGGGTTCATGACTGAACCTGCGCTTTTTTACTCAACAATGTGTTTGATTACATTATCCGAATGGAGCCGCTACGTGCTTAAGCCTTTGGGCCTGCATTGCGGATAGCGTCTGACACTTGATACTTAGCGAAGTTTTTAGTGAAAGCTTCTGCTAGCTTCTGGGCGTATTCGGCATATAGCGCTTTATCGCCCCAAGTGTTGATTGGGTTGAGTAAATTGCTGTCTACACCACTTACTGCCACAGGAACGGCGAGGTTCAAGGTGTCTAAGTGGACGGTTTCCACATCTTTCAGCTCACCGCTGACAATTGCATCGACGATGGCGCGGGTGGTTGGGATGTCAAAACGTTTACCTACACCGTGTGGGCCACCAGTCCAACCAGTGTTGACTAAGTACACTTGGCTGCCGAAGGACTCAATGCGCTTCATCAACAGTTCTGCGTACACGCCAGCAGGGCGTGGGAAGAAAGGTGCGCCGAAGCACGTTGAGAAGGTGGATTGAATCGCCGAGGTTGAGCCGATTTCAGTCGAACCTACTTTGGCGGTATAGCCAGACAAGAAGTGGTATGCCGCTTGTTCTTTGGTCAGGATAGAAACCGGTGGTAATACGCCAGATACGTCGCAGGTTAAGAATACAACCGCATGTGGCTCAGCGCCGCAGTTGTCTTCTTTACGTTGGGCGATGTGCTCCAGCGGATAGGCTGCGCGAGTATTTTCCGTTAGGCTGCTGTCTTTGTAGTTAGGTACGCGGTGTTCGTCCATAACGACGTTTTCAAGTACAGTGCCGAAACGAATCGCATCCCAAATCACGGGCTCATTCTTCTGGCTTAAATCGATACATTTGGCGTAGCAACCGCCTTCAATATTGAATACGCCGCCAGGTGCCCAGCCGTGTTCATCGTCACCGATAAGGAAGCGTTTTGGATCGGCAGAGAGTGTGGTTTTACCTGTGCCAGATAAACCGAAAAATAGCGTAGTGTCGCCATCTTTACCTACGTTGGCTGAGCAGTGCATAGGTAGCACGCCTTGGGCTGGCAGTAGGAAGTTCTGCACTGAGAACATAGACTTTTTCATTTCGCCAGCGTATTTCAGGCCAGCAAGCAGCACTTTACGTTCGGCGAAGTTTAAAATCACGGTTGCATCTGAGTTAGTGCCATCACGTTCTGGTACGCAAATAAAGTCAGGGGCATTGATGATCTGCCACACTGGTTTGTCTTTACGATTAAATTCTTCAGGAATGATAAATAGATTGCGGGCGAACAGTTGGTGCCAAGCGTATTGCGTGGTGACTCGTACTGGTTGGTAATGTTCAGTGTCGGCACCGACTTCGAGATCAGATACAAACAGTTCTTTATCGGCTAGGTAAGCTTCAACCCGTGCCCATAAACCTTCAAAAGCACCTGGATCGAAAGCCTGATTGACTGGGCCCCATTCGATATCAGCTTCTGAACTGGGTTCTCTTACAATGAAACGATCGCCAGGTGAGCGACCGCTGCGAGCGCCTGTTTTAGCAACTAATGCGCCATTGGCTGTCAATTCACCTTCGCCGCGTAGCAGGGCAAATTCGACAAGTTGTGCTGTTGAGGGGTTAAAGTGAACGCGGTTTAATCCATCCGCCATAGTGAGGTCTCCATTTGATTTGTAAGGTTATTTTAATATCGATCGTCTGCCGATTTAATTTTATTTATCGCCTGAGTCGTGCTAGGTGACAAAGTGAGGGCGATTGTAGCCTAAGCCGAGTGCAATGTGTGAGGGGATTATAGGTATGAATAAAAAATGGGCGCCAAATAGGGCGCCCATTTTTTAGGGGGAGTCGTTTTACTGCTGGGTTGTTGATGTTTGACCGTTAGCAAATAAGGTTGCTACGTCTATGGCATCAAAGGTGTATTTAGCGTGGCAATATTCGCAACCCATTTCTATCTTGCCATCTTCGGCGAGTATGGCTTCGATTTCTGCTTGATCTAAGGTTTTGATCGCGCCAGCACTGCGTTCATGGGAACAAGTGCATTTAAAGCTCACATCGATAGGATCAAATAAGCGTACTTCTTCCTGATGATAGAGGCGATGTAACACGCTTTCTGCATCAAGAGTAAATAGCTCTTCGGCCTTGATGGTCGACGTCAGTTGGCTCAAGTGTTCGAAGTCGGCGTTGTGATCTTGCTGGCTTGGCAGAATTTGTAGGAACATGCCCGCCGCTTGTTTGCCGTCGGCAAATAACCAAATTCCCGTAGGTAACTGCTCAGATTGATTGAAGTATTCTTCAACACAGGCCGCAAGCGTTGGCTTGTCTAGTGCAACAACACCTTGGTAGCGTTCACCTTCGTCGGGTGTTAAGGTGATGACCATATAGCCTTGGCCGAAGAGTTCTGTGAGGCTAGCATCATCGGCGAGTTCAGCATTCCAGCGAGCCACACCGCGTAACTCTTGTAAATTGTTACCGTTGATCACCGCTAAAGAAACAGGACCGTTGCCTTGTAACTGTACGCTGATATCACCGCTAAATTTCAATGTAGCGGTTAATAGTGAGGTGGCTGCCATTAATTCACCCAGTAGCACTTGCAGTACGGCTGGGTATTCTTGGGCGCTGATCACTTGTTGATAGCTGTCTTGTAACTGTACCAGTTCACCGCGCACATCGGCATTATCGAACAAGTAGCGGTGTAAAGTATCTTGGTTCATCGTGTATCTCACTGTTAAAGGTCTTTAAAGCGCATGAGCTGGCGTCGTTGCTTTTTATCTGGTTTCTGATCGGGTATCGGGTTATTGAGCATGTGGAGGCGTCGTTGCTCAGCATTAATGGCCCGTTTAGCCAGACTTGTCGCGGTTTCTTCGTACAATTCTTGTGCAATCGCACCACTTTGGCGTAATTGCGATAATTTTTTTATGACGATCTCTTTATCGTCATATCCTTGGCGTATCTTAAGGACGGCGCCTATCTCGGCATTCCTACTAGATTTGGCACGCTGGCCGTTGTAATGTACTTTGCCGCCGTTAATCATTTCTTTGGCGATGGCACGGGTTTTATAAAAACGTGCAGCCCAAAGCCACTTATCGAGTCGAATGTCTGTTTTATCGCTTTGACCTTGAGTCATAGTGTCTCCAGCTAAAAGATCGATGAGTTCACATGCCGAGCAAGAAAATGCGTGAAGAGCATTTCTATTATGTTAAAGGGTGGCGTGCTTCACACCCTTTTATGGCGGGCAAAGTTAGCATAATTGGCCTATTTTCGCCAATTTGAATGCTGTTATGGGCTTGTTGCCAAATGCTGCCTAGGTTAGCATGACACGGTAATCGCCTAATTATTATAATCAGAACAGAGACCTGTATCGAGGGTCCACATAAAATATGGATTTATTAGATAAAGTTATCGCGAAAGCCATTGGCATGCCCCATAAGCCCTTAAGCCGGATAGTCTTCTGGTTGGGTTTTATTGTGATCATGTTGTTAGCCGCGCAAATTACATGGAAATTAGTGCCTACTAGCTCATCACCCAGTGCTTGGTCGCCAACGCCCGTTAACCTGACGGGTAAAGGTGCTGGGCAGGTTGATCTTGCGGGTTTACAGCAGCTTGGTCTCTTTGGTAAGGCAGATGCTAAATCTGAAAAGCCAAAAACTGAGGTTGTTGAGACTGTGACCGACGCGCCTAAGACCACGCTTTCTATTCAGCTCACTGGCGTTGTTGCATCGACCGCGGATCAGAAAGGCTTAGCGATCATTGAGTCAAACGGCAGCCAAGAGACCTACAGCTTAGGCGATAAAATCAAGGGCACTTCGGCATCTCTGAAAGAAGTCTATGCCGACCGTATTATCATCACTAACGCTGGCCGTTACGAGACATTAATGCTCGATGGCTTAGTTTATACTAGCCAAAGCCCAGCTAATCAGCAGTTACAACAAGCTAAGACTAATAAGACTGGCTCGGCAGTGAGCCGTGTCGATCAACGTAAAAATGCCGAAATCTCCCAAGAACTCGCCGAATCCCGCACCGAATTGTTAGCCGACCCTAGTAAGATCACCGATTATATTGCCATTTCGCCTGTCAGACAGGGTGATGCTGTGGCGGGATATCGCTTGAATCCAGGGAAAGACGCCAATTTGTTTAAGCAGGCGGGTTTTAAAGCTAACGATTTAGCCAAATCGATTAATGGATACGACTTGACCGTAATGAGTCAAGCGTTAGAAATGATGAGCCAATTACCCGAGTTAACCGAAGTTTCTATTATGGTTGAGCGGGAAGGACAATTGGTTGAAATCATGTTTAGTTTGCCGCAATAACACGCGTTAGAGGAAAGAAAAAGAATGAATAACAAAAGGATTCGACGCAAGCTGATTGCTGGGGTTGTTGCGGGTGCAGCCATGTTCTCCTCCCAATTCGCTTGGTCTGAACAGTATGCGGCCAACTTTAAAGGCACGGATATTCAAGAATTTATCAATATCGTTGGTAAAAACCTGAATAAGACCATCATAGTTGACCCGACAATTCGCGGCAAAATCAACGTTCGCAGTTATGATCTGTTGAACGATGAACAGTATTACCAGTTTTTCCTCAACGTTTTACAAGTTTACGGTTATGCCATCGTTGAGATGGAAAATAACGTTATTAAAGTCATTAAAGACAAAGATGCCAAAACCGCTGCAATTCGAGTCGCTAACGATAACGACCCCGGCCTTGGTGATGAAATGGTGACGCGTATCGTGGCGCTGTATAACACTGAGGCTAAGCAATTAGCGCCGTTATTGCGTCAACTTAATGATAATGCGGGTGGCGGCAACGTAGTGAACTACGACCCCTCCAATGTCTTGATGTTGTCTGGCCGTGCTGCTGTAGTGAACAAGTTAGTCGAAATTATCCGTCGAGTGGATAAGCAAGGCGATACCTCGGTGCAAGTGGTGCCGTTAGAATTTGCTTCTGCGGGTGAAATGGTACGAATCATAGATACCCTTTATCGTGCTACCGCTAACCAATCTCAATTGCCAGGCCAAGCACCAAAAGTGGTTGCTGACGAACGTATTAATGCCGTGGTCGTGAGCGGTGATGAGAAGAGCCGCCAACGTGTGGTCGAGCTTATCCATCGTCTCGATGCCGAACAAGCCAGTACAGGTAACACAAAAGTCCGTTATCTACGTTATGCCAAAGCAGAAGATTTAGTTGAAGTGCTGACCGGTTTTGCCCAAAAATTGGAAGGCGAGAAAGATCCGAGCGCTCAGGCTGCGGGTGGTGGTAAACGCCGTAATGAAATTAATATCATGGCGCATACTGAAACCAACGCCTTAGTGATCAGTGCTGAACCCGATCAGATGCGTACTATCGAGAGCGTGATTAATCAACTCGACATCCGCCGTGCTCAAGTGTTAGTTGAAGCGATTATCGTGGAAGTGGCTGAGGGCGATAACGTGGGCTTCGGGGTGCAATGGGCGGCTAAAGCGGGCGGCGGCACTCAGTTTAATAACTTAGGCCCAACCATAGGTGAGATTGGCGCGGGTGTATGGCAGGCACAAGGGGAAAAAGGCTCTTCAGTGACGACGATTGATCCGAATACAGGGCAGCCCGTAGTGACCACCAACCCAGATAAGCGCGGAGATGTGACGCTACTCGCCCAAGCCTTAGGTAAAGTGAACGGTATGGCTTGGGGCGTGGCCATGGGCGACTTTGGTGCCTTAATTCAAGCAGTGTCGAGTGACACTAACTCAAACGTACTTGCAACGCCTTCTATTACGACCTTAGATAACCAAGAAGCCTCGTTTATTGTGGGTGACGAAGTGCCTATTCTGACAGGTTCTACCGCCAGTTCGAGCAACAGCAACCCATTCCAAACCGTTGAGCGTAAAGAGGTTGGGGTTAAACTGAAAGTGGTGCCGCAGATCAACGAAGGCAGCTCAGTTAAGCTGACGATTGAACAGGAAGTTTCTGGGGTTAACGGTAATACAGGCGTGGATATTTCCTTCGCGACTCGTCGTTTAACCACTACCGTTATGGCGGATTCTGGTCAAATTGTGGTACTCGGTGGTTTGATCAACGAAGAAGTACAAGAAAGTATACAAAAAGTACCGTTCTTGGGTGATATCCCTATTCTAGGACATTTGTTTAAATCTTCTTCGAGCAAAAAAACGAAGAAAAACCTCATGATCTTCATCAAGCCAACGATTATACGTGATGGCATCACGATGGAAGGGATTGCTGGACGTAAATATAATTATTTCAGAGCATTACAGCTTGAACAGCAAGAGCGTGGCGTTAACTTAATGCCTGATACTAAAGTGCCTGTACTAGATGAATGGAATCAGTCTGAGTATTTACCACCTGAAGTTAACGAGATTTTAGAGCGTTATAAAGAAGGTAAAGGTTTAGAGACCCAGATGCGTAAAACGGATCCAACGCTCAAAACGCTCGATGAAAACAAAAACAAAGATAAAACCAATGAGTGAAATTCAACTATCCCAAGTCGATGACCTCAGCCAAGTCTCTAATGAGCTAGGCCTTGAAGCTGAAGGTGATGAGGTATTTCGTTCGAGCAGTAAAGAGCGTTTACCTTTTGCCTTTGCACACCGCCACGATGTGGTGCTCGCGCAGGGTGAAACGGGCGAGTTAAGCTTGTTTTATACGAGTAAAACACCGTTAACGGCTATGCTCGAAGCACGGCGTTATTCGGGTGTTGATTTGCCTTTGGTTAAGCTCGAAGTCGCAAAGTTTGAGGCCAAACTCACTCAAGCATATCAGGCGAACTCGTCTGAAGCGCAGCAGTTGATGGAAGACATAGGCAACGAGATGGATTTATTCACCCTTGCCGAAGAGCTGCCGCAGACCGAAGACTTACTTGAAGGTGATGATGATGCGCCTATCATCAAATTGATTAATGCCTTGTTATCTGAAGCGATTAAAGAAGAAGCGTCGGATATCCATATCGAAACCTACGAGAAACAGCTCGTGGTGCGTTTCCGCATCGATGGTGTGCTCAAGGAAGTCCTCAAGCCAAACCGTAAACTGTCGTCGCTGTTAGTGTCGCGGATTAAGGTTATGGCTCGCCTCGATATCGCCGAAAAACGTGTGCCACAGGATGGCCGTATTTCGCTGCGAATCGCAGGTCGTGCGGTAGATGTGCGGGTATCGACCATGCCATCGAGCCACGGTGAACGTGTTGTACTGCGTCTGCTGGATAAAAATACTGGCAACCTCGATTTAGAACAATTGGGGATGACAGACAGTATTCGCGTTAAGTTTGAAGATCTTATTCGTCGTCCTCACGGGATCATTTTGGTGACTGGCCCTACGGGCTCGGGTAAAAGTACCACTTTGTATGCGGGTCTGACGGAGATCAACTCCAAAGACACCAACATACTCACAGTAGAAGACCCTATCGAATACGAGTTAGACGGTATCGGTCAGACCCAAGTTAACACTAAGGCCGACATGACTTTCGCCCGTGGTCTGCGCGCTATTTTGCGTCAAGATCCCGATGTGGTGATGATAGGTGAGATCCGTGACCTCGAAACCGCGCAAATTGCGGTGCAAGCGTCACTCACTGGTCACATGGTAATTTCAACCCTGCATACCAATACAGCCTCTGGTGCGATAACGCGTTTGCAAGATATGGGCGTAGAGCCTTTCCTCGTGTCTTCAAGTTTACTCGGCGTGTTGGCTCAACGCTTGATCCGAACCCTTTGTCCTAAATGTAAAATCGAGCATGTGCCCGATGCGCGTGAGCGTGAGTTGCTGGGCATAGCCGCCGATGACGACAGGCGTATTTTCCGTGCCAATGGCTGTAAATCCTGTGGTAACAATGGCTACCGTGGTCGAACCGGTATTCATGAGCTGTTACTGGTTGACGATAATGTGCGTGAATTGATCCATGGCGGCCGCGGAGAGTTAGCCATCGAAAAGTATATTCGTCAGTTTGTACCGAGCATTCGTCACGATGGCATGAGCAAAGTGCTCGCGGGCATCACCACTCTCGAAGAAGTGCTACGTGTGACTCGCGAGGAGTAATTTATGCCAGCATTTGAATATAAGGCACTGGATGCCAAGGGAAAGCAGCTTAAGGGTGTGATTGAGGCGGATACCGCCAGACACGCCCGCAGCCAACTGCGCGATCAGCGCATGATGCCCTTGGAAATACTGCCTGTTACTGAAAAAGAAGCCAAAGCTAAGAGCAGCAGTTTTTCGTTTTTCAAACGTGGCATTTCAGTTGCTGAATTAGCTTTGATCACCCGCCAAATTGCGACCTTAGTGGCCGCTGGTTTACCGATTGAAGAATCCCTTAAAGCCGTTGGTCAGCAGTGCGAGAAAGATCGTCTCGCGAGCATGATTATGGCGGTACGTTCTCGGGTGGTAGAAGGTTATAGTCTGGCCGATTCCTTGGCTGAATTTCCGCATATTTTCGATGATTTATACCGTGCCATGGTGGCCTCGGGTGAAAAATCCGGTCACTTAGAAGTGGTGCTTAATCGGTTAGCAGATTACACAGAGCGACGCCAACAGCTTAAATCTAAGCTGACCCAAGCCATGATTTATCCCGCGGTTTTGACCACAGTGGCGATAGGGGTGATTTCAATCCTGCTAGCAGCGGTTGTGCCTAAAGTGGTCGGACAGTTTGAGCACATGGGCGCCGAGTTACCCGCTTCGACCCGCTTCTTGATTTCTGCCTCTGACTTTGTTCAAAACTATGGTGTGTTTGTGGTCATCGCCTTAGTGCTGCTGTTCGCACTCTTTCGGCGCATGTTAAAGTCACCTGCGTTTCGGATGAAGTACGATAATTTTTTATTGAGCATGCCAGTTGTTGGCCGTGTGAGTAAGGGATTAAATACGGCGCGTTTTGCGCGGACGTTAAGTATCTTATCCGCCAGTTCAGTGCCTTTGCTCGATGGTATGCGTATCGCCAGTGAAGTGTTGCAGAATATGCGAGTGCGGGCCGCAGTTGACGATGCGACCGCACGCGTGCGGGAAGGAACTAGCTTAGGTGCAGCGTTGACTAATACTAAGTTGTTTCCGGCTATGATGTTATACATGATTGCGTCGGGCGAGAAGAGTGGTCAACTTGAGCAGATGTTAGAGCGGGCCGCCGATAACCAAGACAGGGAATTCGAAGGTAACGTCAACATAGCATTGGGTGTATTCGAGCCTATGCTGGTGGTCAGTATGGCGTGTGTTGTGCTCTTTATCGTGATGGCAATTTTGCAGCCAATTTTAGCCTTGAATAACTTGATTAGCGGTTAATTTTTGAATTTATGGATTATGACCAAGTCGATTGGCATAGGATTTTTTTAGGAGAAGTAGTCGATGCAAATGAACAAGAAACATCAAGGTTTTACCTTACTCGAAGTGATGGTTGTTATCGTGATTTTAGGGATTTTAGCCTCTATGGTTGTGCCTAACTTGATGGGTAACAAAGACAAGGCTGACCAACAAAAAGCTGTGTCTGACATTGTTGCACTCGAAAATGCCTTAGATATGTATAAGTTAGATAACGGTGTCTATCCATCGACCGAACAAGGCTTAGAAGCATTAGTGCAAAAGCCTACGATTTCGCCTGAGCCACGTAACTACCGTGAAGATGGTTATGTAAAACGTTTGCCAGAAGATCCATGGCGCAATAACTACCTGTTGTTAAGCCCTGGCGAAAACGGCAAGTTAGATATTTTCAGTGCAGGCCCCGATGGTCAACCAGGTACCGAAGATGACATCGGTAACTGGAATTTACAGAATTTCCAATAAGATGCTAAAGCTGCGTCACGCTGGTTTCACCTTAATGGAGGTGATGCTAGTGATTTTGTTGATGGGGCTCACGGCTGCGGCTGTGACTATGTCTATCGGCAATTCTGGGCCGCAACAGGCCTTAGATAGAACGGCGCGGCAGTTTATTGCGGCCACTGAAATGGTGCTTGATGAAACCGTTTTAAGTGGCCAGTTTATTGGTATTGTGATTGAGAAAACCAGTTATCAGTTTGTTTTTTATAAAGAAGGTAAGTGGGAGCCTTTGGATAAAGACAGACTTTTATCTGAAAAGCAAATGGAGCCAGGGGTTGTACTGAACTTAGTGCTCGATGGTTTACCTTTGGTACAAGAGGATGAGAAAGACGATTCTTGGTTTGAAGAACCGCTGATTGAACCCTCTGCCGATGATAAGAAGAAACACCCTGAGCCACAGGTCATGCTATTCCCGAGCGGTGAAATGAGCGCTTTTGAGCTGACGTTTATCGCTAAAACGAACAAAGGCCAGCAGGCCGAAACGTTAGTGGTCGGTGATGCGCTGGGCAGATTAACCATAGGGCGCCCCGATGAAACGCGTTAAGGGCATGACCCTACTCGAAGTGATTGTGGCCCTTGCCGTATTTTCGATTGCGGCTGTGTCTATCACTAAAAGTTTGGGCGAGCAGATGGCAAACATGCCGATTCTGGAATCGCGCACTTTGGCACAGTGGGTGGCTGATAATCAGATGGTCGATGCCAGACTTGATCCACAGTTTCCTGAAATCGGTAAAAAAGAAGGTCAAGTTGAGCTCGCAGGAAAAGATTGGTATTGGCGTAAAGAAGTGGTGAAAACGACGGACGATAATTTTCGTATGATCCGCATAAGTGTGAGTGAAGACGAACGCTATCAGCGTATTGCCGCACAAGTGAGCAGTTATGTCCTTAAAACTAACTAGTGCGCAACGGGGATTCACCCTGCTGGAAATGCTGATCGCCATTGCGATTTTTGCCATGATAGGTTTGGCTTCTAATGCGGTACTCAGCACAGTGCTGACTAACGATGAAGTGACGCGCGCGTTTTCAACTCGGCTTAAAGCTCTACAGCAAGGTTTTGGTGCGATTGAGCGTGATCTCGCGCAAATGGTGGCGCGCACGCCAAGATTACTCGAAGGTGGTCGAGGTTCGACCGTCTTCCAAACGGGCAATGATATCTTAGATTCGGAATCAGAAGCCTTAGTGTTTTACCGTTTAGGCTGGTTAAATCCCGACGGTTTATTACCGCGAGGCAGCTTACAGTCGGTGGCGTATGTGGTGCATGAAGGGCGGCTGGAACGTTGGTATTTTCCTTATCCTGAGCCTGAATTTGGCGCCGAGCCGATTAAGACAGTGATTATCGACAAAGTGCTGTCGGTGGAATATTCCTTCTTCATGGAAGACAAGTGGGAGCGTAAAGTCGAGGCGACTAAGTTGCCTAAAGCGATCGCCATGGAGATTGAGATTGAAGGTTTAGGCAAGATCCAACGTAAGTTCTTGTTGCCGCTGGGTGCTGTTGCACCAGAAAAGTCTAAGGATGACGATAATAAAGACGAAAATCCGGACGATACGAACAAAGATAAAGACAAAGATGGAGTCGATGATGGCTCGGGGAACGATCCAGGTGACGGTTCTGGTGATCCAGGTGATGGCGACCCTGAAGATGAGGGCCGCGAATGAGAACCCAATCTCGGTCTAAACAGCGTGGTGTCGCACTGATAGTTGTGCTCTTGATTGTGGCCATGGTGGTGATCATCGCGACAAATATCACTGGCCGTAATCAGTTATCCATGCGTCGAACGTTGAACTTGGCCCAGTACGATCAAGCCTATTGGTACGCGATTTCTGCCGAAGAACTGGCGAAGAAGATTTTAAAACAAGATTTAGACGACTCGGAAGGTCGGGTCCACAGGCAACAATATTGGGCCATGGCCGATGTTGTGTTTCCGGCTGAATACGGTGAAATTGCTGGCAAGATCACTGATATGCGCGCCTGTTTTAACTTAAATGCCTTGTCTGTGACCACGAAAGAGGTGGAAAACAGTCAACCTAAGCTGCCGCTGGCGGCGAAGCAATATAAGGCCTTGTTGGTGAGTTTAGGGATGGACGACTTTAGTGCGGACCGTCTGACCCAGACCTTAAAAGATTATATCGACGAAGACACTACTGCTAGCCCTTATGGTGCCGAAGATGCGGAATACGAAGCGCGAAATGTGCCTTACCGTGCGGCCAATACGCTGATGAATCATCGCAGTGAATTACGGGCAGTGATGGGATACACCCAAGATATCTATTTGAAACTCTTGCCCTATGTATGCGTTATCCCTGGTAATGACAGGCAATTACTGAATGTGAATACCTTGGAAGTCGAGCAAGCGGCACTGTTAGCTGGCATGCTTGAAAATCAGATTTCGGTAGGCGAAGCAGAAAGTATCATCAACCAACGCCCCGGCGATGGCTTTGCCAAGATAGATGATTTTTATGAAAGCTCATCCATGGGATCGATCAAGTGGGAAGGTGCCATGAAGTCGAGCTTTGTCATCGATAGCCAATATTTTTTATTGGCCTCGGGGGCGAAGGTTGATAACGCCGTATTTAGAATGGAAAGTGTGCTCAAAAAGAGCGGCGGCAATAAAATGGAAGTGCTTACCCGTCAGTTTGGTGGCCAAAAATAATGGAAGTGCTCACCCGTCAGGGTTTGATGTTGGTGGGCAAAAATAATGGCAGTGCTCACCCGGCAGAATCTGGTGGACAAAAATAATAGCAACGAGCTCAGTCACGCTTTCTTGACTGGGACTGGTGGAGAAAAACTGTGAGTGAACGGCTATTTATTCGCTTAGGCAGAACAGCAGAGCAAGCGTGCTCTTGGCTCGTTTGGTCGGAGCAAGAACAGGAAATTATCGCCTCTGGCGAGCTCGCCAATGCCCAAGGTTTGTCGACCTTAACTGAGCGTGCGGGCAATCGTCCCGTCGATGTGTTAGTGCCCGCCGCGGCAATGACACTCACTAGTGTGCATTTGCCCGAAAAAGGCCAACGCCAAGCCTTGAAAGCCTTGCCTTTTATGCTCGAAGAAGCCTTAGCCGATGATGTCGATGCTATGCATTTTACTGTTGGTCCACGTGACGGTGACGCCTTAAGTGTGGTCGCAGTGGCCCATGAGCAAATGCAGACTTGGCTGAGTTGTTTGACTGAAGCGGGTTTAAAAGTGAAGCGCATTGTGCCTGACTGTTTAGCCTTGCCATTGCAAGAGTGCCAATGGGCGGCAATGAATTTTGGCAATGAGCTATTGCTGCGTACCGGATTAGCTTCGGGCCAGAGCTTACCTCTGCCTTGGTTGCCAATTGCGTTAGAACAACTTAAGCCTGCACAGGGCGAAGTCTCTGTCGCCAGTTATACCGAGATGCAACTCGAGGGTGTCGAGCTTAAGCCGCAGTCACTCGAGCTACCTATGTTAGTGTTAGCCCGCGGTATTTTGCATGCGCCAGTGAATTTACTGAGCGGCGTTTACACGCCGAAGCGTGAATACAGCAAACAGTTGGTGATGTGGAAGAGCGCTGCCATCGTTATCGCCATCGCGTGCGTGCTGGCCTTAGTGAATAAAGGGCTGACTATACATCAAGTCAATGGTCAGGTTGCCGATCTTAAAGCCCAGAGTGAATCCATTTATCAGCAAGTGATCCCGGGAAATTCGCGCATTGTTAACCTACGTTCGCAGATGGAAAGTCAGTTACGTGCATTGCAGGGACAGGGCAGTGGTGCCGAGTTTTTTGCCATGCTCGATGGTTTACAGGATGCCTTTAAGCAAGTGCCTGAACTTAAACCTAATAGCCTAAGATTCGAAAGCGCGCGTAACGAGATCCGTATGCAAGTGAGTGCGAAAAATTACGCGCAGATCGAGAAGTTTAAAGAGATTGTCGGTCGTCGTTTTCAACTCGATGGCGGCACTATGAATAGCGGTGAAGAGCAAGTCACCAGTACATTAACCTTGAGGAGCAAATAAGATGGATAATTTGCGGACTTGGTGGCAAGGGCTCGCATCGCGCGAGCAGCAGTTAGTAGGCTTTTGCTCGGTATTTTTAGTCATTGGTATTTTTTATTGGGGTGTTTGGACGCCGATTGCCAATGCTGAAGCCGATGCATTACGTAACCTCAATGCACAGCAACAGACGTTGAACTATGTAAAACAAACGGCGAATAAAATAGCGAGTCTTAAGCAGAACGGTGCTAAGCCAACTACGTCGGGCAGTTTAAGCTCAGTGGTTAACCAAACTGCGGGCAATTATGGGTTAGTGATTACTCGCATGCAACCCCAAGGCGATAAGATCCAAGTGTGGATGGACGATGTTCCTTTTGATGCCTTGTTAGGTTATTTGAGTGAGTTAGTGCAGAAGAAAGGACTTTCGCTCGAAAGTGTTGATTTGGCTGAGGCTGATGTACCTGGCTATGTCAAAGTGAGACGTATCCAATTAGCGCAATAAATTAAGGTGTAGCTGTGAGTTTGATAAAAAAAGTCATCATAGGCGTACTGATTTATTTAATGTTTTTAGTCGTTCTATTCCCCGCTAAGATTGCGATAGCGTTAGCCCCATTGCCCGCGAATATCAGTGTTTCGGGTGTAAGTGGCAGTATTTGGTCTGGCAGCATAGAAACCTTAAGTATGCCGCAGCGTCAGGTAGAGCAAGTGCGTTGGGGTCTGAGTCCTTGGGCGCTATTTTTAGGTAAAGTGAAAGTGGATTTTCAAGTGGGCAGCCGCGCAACACCTGTCAGTGCTAAGGGATTAATTTCTTGGTCTATGGGAGGCTTAAGTGCGCAGGGGCTACGTTTCGAAGCGCCGGATAGTTTTTTACTCGGCAATGCAAAACTGCCTTTTAAAACCGAAATCACCGGTGAAGTCAGTTTGTTGGTCGAGACGCTAGAGCAAGGTAAGCCTTGGTGTGAACAGTTGTCTGGTAAGCTGTTTTTGAATCAAACCAATGTTAAGAATCAGTTTGGTAACTATCCTCTAGGTAATATTGAACTCGGACTGAGTTGTGTCGAAGGCAAAGCGCAATTGGCCACAGATGAAACCAAGAACCAGCTTGGTATTGTTGGTACCTTACAGTTAGATGAAGGCAATATGGTGAAGGTTGAGGCTAAGATTAAAGAAACGGCAGAGCAACCGGAAGATATGCGTGAGTCGCTGAATATTTTAGGTAAGCGTGGTGCGGATGGTTATTTCCCTGTGGTATATCAGGGGCGGATCCCTGGGTTATAGCGCTGTTTTAGATGAGCACTTAAACTTAATGTGAGTGCTCAGATGTGAAGGCCGTAATGCGAGAGTTGCGATTAAACGTTCGATCCTAAAACACGCTATGAATAGAAACGAAGGCACCTAAGGTGCCTTTTTTATAGCCTTTTATCGCGTTAGATCAGTCAGTAGTGAGTGATAGTCGGTAATCGCGGGGAAATCGTGAAAGACTTTGATTGGTTTTTTACTGTCAGGGTTAGCAATTCCTAATTGATGACCCACACCGGCAAGTTTTGCGGCCTTGAGTATGGGTTCGCTATCGTCGATAAAGAGACAGCGACTTGGTTCAAGGTTGAATTGCTTAAACAAGGTCAGCCAAAATTGTGGGTGTTCCTTAGGGTAACCTGTCTCGTGGCTAGAAATCATGTCATCGAGCCCTGCTGCCAGCTCGGTATGTTCAAGCTTTAGGGCAAGACTCTTGGGATGCGCATTGGTCACTAAGATGCGCCGTTTACCTGCAGAGGCCAAGGCCGCTAAAAATGGCATGCTGTCTTGGCGCAGTTGAATGCGATCCACTAAAGTGCGGTGCAAGCCCATAATGTCGAGCTGCAGTTGCTCCTGCCAATAATCGAGACAGTACCAATCGAGCGTGCCTACGACTTTCTCATAGGCGTTCACAACTAATTGCTGCGCTTCGTTGTGGCTCACACCTTGCTGTCGACTCAATTCCTGCGGTACTAAATTCAGCCAAAAATGATTGTCGAAGTGCAAATCCAATAGGGTGCCATCCATATCGAGCAGAACCGTATCGATAGTCTTCCAGTTAAACATGGGTATTTCCTATTTTTGCAAAACTGAATCACGCTTAGCATTGATTGTTGCACTGCGTAATACTCAGTGATGACGATGATTCGAGTCACTTGTATGCTTAAATCTTTGTGCTAGTCTTGGATGATTAATTATTTTTAGTCTGAAAATTAAGCGGTTGGATATGGATATCTGTTCTTTTGCCCTATTAGCTCAAGTTTCAAACTCCCTTAGTTTACAGCAAGAGTTGAATGCTTTGCTGCAACAAGACTGGTTACCCCATGTAAATCAGCGTGATTATATGGGGGGTTGGGATGTTCTCGTCTTACGCTGTGCTGCAGAGTATCGCGGTGCTCATCCTATCTTGCAAGCCTTCTCAATTTCTACTGGTCAGCACTGGCAAGATTTGCCTCAACTCGAATCGAGCCCTGCGTTATGCCATTTTCTGCAATCTTTAGCCTGCCCAGTGAAATCCGTGCGTTTGATGCGCTTACATGCGGGGGCAGAAATCAAACCCCATAGAGATCAAGGACTCTGCCTAGAACAAGGCGAGGCAAGATTACATTTGCCACTGCAAACGAATGAGCAACTCAACTTTTACGTGGACGATAAACGTGTACCCATGCAGGCCGGAGAGCTCTGGTATATCAATGCCGACCAAGTCCATTGGGTTGAAAATAAAGGGCAGGATGCGCGGATCAATTTAGTGATTGATTGCGAGGTCAATACTTGGTTAAGGGAGTTAATCGATGCTGCAAAGATCAGCGCTTGAATTAGGGCATAGTTTGGATATAGCTGTATTAACTCAGTTTGCTAATGCGCTACTGCTGTCAACCTCAGCAGGGGAGTCTAAACGGCTCATTGATCCCATGCTGAAGCAGTTGTGCCAAATAGCGGCAGTGGAGTTACACCCCGAGTCTTTTTTGGATACTGAGGCGAGCCATACGCCTTTTGGTAAGGCGGTGTCACTCACTACCGCGGCGCAGTGTGCCGAAGATCCCGAGCGGGGCCGAGTCTTTATACAAGGTATTTATCAAGCAATACAAGATCGTCTAAAGGCTCATCCCGGGCAGATTGTGAACATCTTATATGCGGGGACTGGGCCTTTTGCTTGGTTATTATTACCTCTGCTGCCGTTATTTTCTGCGAGTCAAATTCAAGTGACCTTGCTCGACATTCATCAAGCCTCGTTAGATAAAGTTACCAAGCTTATTGAACACTTTGATTTAGCTGATCGTATGGTGGAGAGTGTCTGTGCGGATGCCACGCTTTGGCAGCCAAATACAGTCGTAAAGTTTGATGTGATTCTTTCCGAAACCATGAAGCACTTGTTGCAACAGGAGCCGCAAGTGCAAATTTTTACCCATTTACAGGCGTATCTTGCCGATGATGGTGTGCTCATCCCGCAAAATATTGAGTTAGACGCTTGGCTTGAGTGTCGTACTGTGCAGGATTTTGTGGAGACGCATTATTTAGGGCCGTTATTCGCGCTCAACCTACAAACAGCACGCTTGCTTGCCAGTGGAGACCGCAGTTTCTTGGCTGGTACATTACTATTACCCGATTTCAGCCCGAGTGCAGTAACGCTTAAGTTTACTACCAGCATTCAAGTTTATGGTGAATCGAAGTTGAGCGAAAACCAATCTCAACTCACGTTACCTCGATATCGACGCGAGCATTGGCTTAAGCCACTCTCATGCCTTGCTTTTCGATATGAGCAGGGTACTCATCCCGATTTTGTGTTTGATGTTATAGAGCAAAAACCAGTGCTGGTGTCGAGTGACGATCTGAGCTGCTTAGGCATTTATCATTTGCAGCGGCTTTGGCAAAAGATACAGCAACGCAAACGGGGAGTGCCATTCACTGAACTGGCTAATGAATGGCACTTAGATAAAACCTTGCTGGATCTTTGTGGAATAGGGCTAGAGCCGGGTCTAAGAGCTTTATATCAAAACGATCATCAGTCAGCTTTTATCGCTTACATTCAGCAAATAGCCAAGCTGACAGCCGCGGATATTGCAGGGATTAATCAGCAATTAGGCGCTATTTCCCATGGATTAACGCCATCGGTCACTGTACCAGAAGTCGAAGACTTAAATTCTACAGAGGTTGAAGACTCAAATCCGGCGGCAGTCCTCAGCGAGTCACAACTCAATTTTTGGCAAAGTGAAGGCTACTTAGTGATCCCGCAAGTACTCACGGCAGAGCAATGCGCCGCAACACGAGATTTTATTTGGCAGCAGTTAGGAGCCAATGAACAAGATCCCACCACTTGGTATCAACCTCATGAGTTTATGCAGAAAATCATGCTGCAACTGTTTCGCCATCCGCAACTGGACGCGAATCGACAAGTCCCCAAAATCCGTCAAGTGTTTGAACGGTTGTGGCAGCGAACTGATTTAGTTATGACAACCGATAGAGTCAGTTTTAATTCACCTGAAACGCCAACTTGGCATTTCCCCGGTCCGGATATGCACTGGGATATGCCGCTACAGCTCCCCGTTGAGTTTGCGACTCAAGGGTTAATTTATTTAACCGATACCAGTGCCGAACAAGGCGCATTCTGTTGTGTCCCCGGATTTCATCTCAAGATAGAGGAGTGGCTTCTCGAACAGAACAAGCCTGATATTGAGCTTCAGCAACAGGATTGGCATCGCTGGCAAGTAAAACCTATAGCGGCTAAAGCGGGCGATTTAATCATTTGGCACCATGCCTTGCCCCACGGCGCCAGTCCTAATCGTGGGACGTTACCGCGTATGGTGCAATACATTAACTTTTACCCTATGGCTTCCTAATGGTTGATTTTAAAGAACAACAGCAACGCTATTGGCAATTGTTGCATCAACCTGAGTCATTGTTTTTACTGCATCAAGCGAATGATGTAGAGCATTTTATCGCGCTGATGACGGATTTTCTTGCTTGGCCAGAGCTTAATTTGGAACACATGCTCGCATTTATTGCTTTGCAGCAAGATAGCTTTATTCCAGATTTAGATCGCTTCAGTCAAGCCTGGTTCCCTTGTCGTTATCACTCACAACATAAAACGGTGAGTTGGGTTCCGGCATTTCATAGGCTATCTAAACCCTTCTTAGAGGACGATATCAGTGATGCTCGTCGTTGTTTGCTCGCCAGTTTTATCCAACCTAAAACTTTGCTCGAACCCCTATTATCCCAACGCGAAAGTTTGCCTATCGTAAATCCAAGTTTGATGATTTTTCACTGGTCCCGTTGTGGTTCGACACTAGTGTCGAGCAGCTTTGCCCTGCTCGAAACTTGCCGAGTGCTCTCCGAACCTATGCTATGCAGCGATGTTATGCATGATGACCATTGGCCTTTGGAACTAAAACCTCAGCTCGTCGATTTATGCTTAAGACTACAGGGGCGATTGAGGCTGGGCGAGCGTGAGTTAGTGATCAAGTGGAATGCATGGGATCTGGCCTGCTGGCCCATGTTACTCGAACTTTACCCTAAGAGCCGAGTGTTATGCTTGATACGCAATCCTAAGGATATTATGTTTTCTCATCAACGAGTTGCAGGGAGACATATGGCTGGAGGGCAAAGTTTACTTCCAACTGAACTGCATACTCAACAGATGGAAAATACTGAGCCTAGCTTAGATGAATTTCGTACCACCGTCTTACAGCATTTTGCGCAATTATCTGCCGCTTTATACCAATCTTCTCGAGCTATTCTACTTGATTATCATCAATTAAAAGATTTTAAACCCACAACATTCTCTACCATCTTAGGATGGCCATTATCTGAAGGTGAGATTGAGCGCTGGCAACACCATTGGCGTTTTGATGCAAAACAGCAGGGGCAACTATTTACGCCTGTTGTATCAAATGAACCAGTCCCTCTTCGTGAATTGCAAAGCCCATCGTGGCAGCAATTATTTATGACCTATAACCAACTGTTGCAGCGTTTATATTGGGATAAAAAGCATGATATTTGATGAGTTCAATTCACGAATAGGTTTAAGTGCTAAAGCCGCTAATGCAAACGACAACCCATTTATGGCACAGCTTTTTTATTCTACAAAAACCTTTCTTTTATGGACTGGGTTTACCCCGTGAAGTGGTTGACACTATGTTGGCGCAACAATATCAACTGCAGCAAGCCTCTTATCGGGAACAATATCCAAATGCCAACACTTATATCTTGTTCTATCAACAGCAAACCATCGGGAAAGTGATGCTTGATATCAGTGAGTATAGAATCCATCTTGTTGATTTAATTATGATACCTAGCATGAGAGGACAAGGTTTTGGCTCGGCAACGCTAGCAAACATTAAGCAAGAGGCGATTAAACGCCATTTACCTGTCGGTTTATCAGTGGAGGCGGAAAATACGCGAGCGAAGAAGCTTTACCTACAGCATGGATTCAAGTTTGAAAGTTGTTCTGAGACCCACGAGTTGATGCGATGGGATGGACTGACGTGAAAGCATTTACCTTGATTTTTTTGGGGCCCGATTGTGTTTATCAATTTTTAATGTATGTTTAATTGTAATTATTTTGTTTTATTCTTGTTTTTACAATCTAAGTGGTCCTCTTATTGATGTGGATGATGTTGCAATCAGCTAAAGGAACTCGCTGTCGATTAAATGTCGTGAGTAATTAAATCGTTAACTAGACAAAATCGTTATTTTAAGGAGAAAAACAATGTCAGATCCATTTATCGGTCAAATTTCTATGTTCGCTGGTAATTTCGCTCCCCGTGGTTGGGCCTTTTGCAATGGGCAATTACTGTCCATTTCGCAAAATTCTGCGCTTTTTGCAATTCTGGGCACTACCTATGGTGGTGATGGTCAAGCGACTTTTGGGTTACCGGATCTACGTGGCCGTGTGCCGACAGGGCAAGGGCAAGGGCCTGGTCTTCCTGCGGTTGTTCTGGGAGAAGTTGCAGGTACTCCCTCTACTACGCTCACCATCAACCAGTTGCCGACTCACAACCACTCGGCAGTTTTCCAGGGAAGTGCCAGCCAGGTTGGTGCCCCGACGATTGATGTGGGCACATCATCCGCAAACGCATTAGCTAATCCCACCAATGGTTCAACCACTTATCTAACTGCCGTAACCGCCGCCACCAACCTTGGTGATACTGTTGATTTCCATGGGCTATTTACCAGCACTGCGCCGGCAAGTGGTGCTACAGGTAGCTTGGGTGGAGTTCATGGCGGTGGTACTGTAACGCCAGCAGGTACGGTTACTGTGGGCGCAACAGGTAACGGTCTTCCCTTTTCAATCGCTCAGCCTTATTTGGGTGTTAGCTTCATTATTGCGGTTGAGGGGATATTCCCATCGCGTAATTAAGTAAAAGTATGAGTTAAAAGCATCTGTGTAAATGTTCTTTAGAGTGTTTGCACAGGCGCTTGTGCAATTTGTTAAAGCAAACGGTTAAAGAGTGCGGAAGGTAAGTTCCTGGATCGATAAGTGAGCTGCTTAATGCGATTCGGAAATTTTTGTAATGTAAATATCGTTAATGAATTTTAAGGAAATACCATGTTGCGTACCAACCTTGATAAGACCAAACCATTTGCCAACACCTCCCACAATAAATGGCATAAATTATTTTGGCTTGCCATCGTGATGATGTTACTAACGCCGCGAGCTGCTTTCGCGACGCTGGTAAATAACGGTGTTGACGGCACTATCGGTTGGGATGCAATCATAAGCAACGGAATTATTGCAGGTGCAACCACTGGTCAGACTCCTGGTGGTCTGATCTCCGTAACTAACCATTTAAGTAGTGGCTTTGACATCTACGCGAAGAACAACTCTGACCCCAGTTCACAGAACTTTACCATGCGCAACCAGACGACAGGGATGACAGGTGCTACCAGCGCTCCTTTTGTGCGCATAGGGGCGGTTAACGGTTATACGCCAGAGTGGCTCGAATTACGTGCCAATCAAGGAATATTTGATCTTACTTCCATTAAAGTCGGCAGCAACGACAACGCCAACGCCACCTATAATTTCACTTTGCAAGCGCTTGACAGTTCGTTTGCTCCGACAGGGGCTGCAGTTACTTTAAATAGTGTTGCGTATAACAACTTAAGAATTTTCAGTGTATCCAGTAATACAGATTTTGACGGCATATATGGTGTTCGAATTACGGTCAATACTGGTAGGCAGATTGCCGTAGATGACATAGAAATTACCAGCCCACGCATGCCTGATACTACACCGCCCACGGTAACTTCCGTCACCTCCAGTACTTCAGATGGCACCTATAAAGTGGGTGATCCAATCAGCATCCAGGTGAATTTCAGTGAAAACGTGATTGTGGCCAGCGGCACTCCGCAATTAACCCTGGAAACAGGTACTACCGACAGAATGATCAACTATACCGGCGGCACCAACAGCAGCACCCTGACGTTTACCTATACCGTACAGGCGGGTGATGTCACTGCTGATTTGGATTACACCACGACCACTGCCCTGGCTTTGAATGGCAGTACTATTCGCGATGCAGCAGGCAACAATGCCATCCTCACACTTGCTAGCCCCGGTGCTGCAAATTCACTGGGTAATAATAAAGCGCTGGTTATTGATGGCGTGGTGCCCACAGTGACATCAGTAAATTCCAGTACAGCTAATGGAACCTATAACACGGGGAATTCGATTGATGTGCAGGTCAACTTCAGTGAAGCCGTAACCGTGACCGGCACTCCACAACTAACATTGGAGACGGGTGCAACCGACCGGACAATCAACTATGCGAGCGGTAGTGGCACCTCTACGCTGACATTTAACTATACCGTTCAGGCTGGGGATATTTCCGGTGACCTTGATTATGTAGCTACCAGTTCGCTGGCATTGGGCGGGGGAACTATCAGGGACGCTGCGGGTAATGACGCGACCTTGACCCTGGCTTCACCGGGTGCAGCCAATTCATTAGGTAACAATAAAGCCTTGGTTATTGATGGTGTTGCACCTTCGGTATCCAGCATTGTGGTAAGCGGGAGTCCAACGGCGGCCGCTACCAGTGTGAATTTCACTGTGACCTTTAATGAATCGGTGACCGGCGTTTCAACCGACGACTTTGCGTTAGGAATTACCGGAACAGCCAATGGCACTATTGCCAGTGTCTCCGGGTCTGGTTCCAGTTTCACGGTTACTGTGAGTGGTATTGTTGGCAACGGTACTATCAAAGTAAACCTCAATGCATCAACCAATATTGCCGATGGGGCAGGTAATATTGGTCCGGCAGCGTTTACCAGTGGCTCATCCCATACAGTTGCAATTCCAACAGTAGCTGATGCGCCAACGATTGGTACGGCAACAGCGGGAGACGGGCAGGTTTCTGTAGCCTTTATGGCCCCTGTGAATAATGGTGGTTCGGCAATCACAGGTTATACCGTGACCTCTAACCCGGGAAATATCACTGCCGGTGGCAATGGCTTTACAACATCGCCGATTGTGGTGACTGGCTTAACTAACGGTACTGCCTATACCTTTACAGTGAAAGCAACCAATGGGGTCGGTGACAGCGTTGCTTCCGTTGCCTCCAACGAGGCAACCCCTAAAGGTAATCAAACCATTACCTTTCCGAACCCCGGGGCACAAAACTTTGGCACTACGCCAACCCTTACAGCGACAGCAGACTCTGCCACAGGAACTGATAATTTAACTGTCACTTTCAGCTCGTCCACCACTGGTGTTTGTACTATCACCAGCGGCGGTGCACTGACCTTCGTAACAGCGGGTAGCTGTACCATTGATGCAGATCAGGCGGGTGACTCGGCTACCAATGCAGCCACTACTGCAACCGAAACTTTTACTGTGAATGCGATAGTTCCCGGTGCCCCAACGATTGGTTCTGCAACTGCTGGTGATACTCAGGCCACTGTGACCTTTTCGGCACCGGTAAGCACTGGCGGCGCACCGATCCTTGCCGGAGGCTACACAGTCACCGCTAACCCAGGCAACTTCACGGGTACAGGAGCAAGTTCGCCGATTACTGTGACTGGGTTGACTAACGGAGTGGCCTATACCTTTACAGTGACCGCGACCAACTCGGCGGGGACGGGTGCAGCATCGGCAGCTTCCAACTCGATCATTCCGGCATCACCACAGACGATTACCTTTGCTAATCCAGGAACACGGAACTTTGGTACTTCGCCAACGCTGACCGCAAGCTCATCGGCAGGTGGTGGTTATGTTGTCACTTTCACCTCATCTACCACCAGTGTTTGTACTATTACCAGTGGCGGTGTGTTGACCTTTATAACGACAGGAACCTGTACGGTCAATGCGGATCAAGCGGGCGATTTGTCTTTCCTGGCTGCACCGCAGGTGAGCCAGTCTTTCAGCGTTAGCCCCGTAGTTCCCGGTGCACCAACCATAGGGACTGCAATCGCCGGTGATACCCAGGCAAGTGTTGCCTTTGTTGCCCCAGTGAATATTGGTGGCTCGGCGATTACCGGTTATATCGTGACGGTAAACCCGGCAGATGTCGTTCCAGTACACGGTGGTTCATCTCCGATTGTGGTGACCGGTTTAACCAATGGCCAAGCGTACACCTTTACCGTAACTGCCGATAATGTGGCGGGTACTGGCCCTGCATCGGGCGCATCCAACTCGATTACTCCGGCAGCAATCCAAACCATTACTTTTGCTAATCCTGGAGCGCAAAACTTTGGTACTACGCCAACATTAACGGCTACAGCTGATTCAGGCTTAACACCTGTCTTTACTTCATTCACTACGGGCGTTTGTACTATTACCTCCGGTGGTGCACTGACCTTTGTGACGGCAGGTAGCTGTACTATTAATGCAGATCAAGCAGGTAATAGTAGCTATTTACCTGCTACACAGGTGAGCAGAACCTTTGCGGTAAATGCTGTCGTGGCTGGAGCGCCAACCATAGGAGCCGCAATCGCTGGGGATAGCCAAGCGGTTGTTAGCTTCACTGCACCGATATTTAATGGCGGTTCATCAATTACAGCTTATACAGTGACATCTAGCCCCGGTGGTTTTACGGGTTCGGGAGCAGGATCTCCAATTACAGTTACAGGGCTTTCAAATGGTACGGCCTATACATTTAGTGTTACTGCGGCGAATACTGTGGGAAGTGGTAATGCTTCAAGTGCGAGTAACTCTGTGACGCCAAATGGTGCACCGACTATTAGTGGTTCGCCGATATTAATAGTGAATCAGGATGCTTCGTACCAGTTTACGCCAACAGCGTCTGACTCTGTGGGAGATACACTTAGCTTTAGTATTAGTAATAAACCTACGTGGGCAACGTTTAATACCGCGACAGGTATGTTGTCTGGTATTCCATTAAATCAAGATGTTGGTGTGACTAACGGAATTGTTATCAGCGTTTCTGATGGCGCTTTATCCGCGAGCCTGCCCGCTTTCAATCTCACAGTGACGAACGTCAACGATGCGCCGACGATTAGTTCTATGGCTATGACTGCAGCGACCCAAGATGCAGCGTATAGCTACATCTTTGCGGCTGCGGATACTGATGTGGGCGATGTACTTACGTTAAGCGCGATAACTAAGCCTAGCTGGCTAAGCTTCAACGCCGCGACTGGTGTATTAAGCGGCACGCCTACAAATGCTGATGTGGGTTCTCACCCAGTGACACTGAGGGTGACAGACACTGATGGCTTAACGGCTGACCAATCCTTCATGGTTATTGTGACCAACGTCAACGATGCACCTGTGATTAGCTCTCCAGCCATCACTACAGCAACTCAAGATATAGCTTACAGTTACACAGTGATAGCTACCGACTTAGATGTGGGTGCTGTGTTAACCCTCAGTGTAGTGACCAAACCGAGCTGGTTGAGTTTCAACTCGGTGACAGGTTTACTCAGTGGTACGCCGAGCAATGCGGATGTGGGCAGTCATGCTGTGTTACTGCGAGTGACGGACGCTGACGGATTAACAGCAGATCAATCGTTTAGTATTACAGTCACTAATAGCAACGACGCACCTACCATCACTTCAACAGCAACTACGGCCGCTGTGCAAGAGGCTGTTTACAGCTATACCTTTGCCGCTACAGATGTCGATGTGGACGACGTACTGACATTGAGTGCAGTGACTATACCGAGCTGGTTGAGTTTCAACGCGGCGACGGGTTTACTCAGCGGCACGCCTGGCAATGCTGATGTGGGCAGTCACCCGGTCACCTTACGTGTGACGGACACGGATGGCTTAACGGCTGAGCAAAGCTTTGGTATCACAGTGACTAACGTTAACGATGCGCCTGTTGCGACGAGTGCAAGTGTGACCTTAGAGGAAGATAGCTCTGTGATGATCACGCTTACTGGGGAGGATGCAGATAGTGATTCTCTTACCTATGAAGTGGTGAGCCAACCTGAATCGGGCACTTTGGAGCAGCATGGAACTGTGTGGTTATACACACCGGAGAAAGATTTCAACGGTGCAGATCAGATAAGCTTTATTGCTAAGGATGCTGAACTGAGTTCTGAGCCTGCGACTATCACCATGAATGTCACGCCAGTGAATGATGACCCACAAGCTGTAGATGATAATTACACTCTAGCCAGCACCGCGGATGATAAATACACACTACCTGCGCTAGAGAATGATGTTGATGTGGACGGTGATACTTTGACTATCGATGGCGCGGCAGCAGACATAGGTAGTGTACAGATTACTGCTGATGGACTCATATTTACTGCCCCTGCAGCTTATGTTGGTCCGGTCGCACTTCGTTATACCATTAGTGATGGTCAGAAAGGGCGCGCAAGTGCAAAAGTCAACTTACTGGTAGAAGGTGGGGAGGCTGACAATTTACCTGTTATTACTGTACCTAATGATGTTGAAGTTAATGCAACAGGCTTGTTCACTCGAGTGGATCTAGGGTTTGCGAAGGCCGTCGATCGTACTGGTCGTCCACTGCCCGTTTCTTTGGTCGATAAGCGTTTATTCTTTGCCCCTGGTAGTTATCTTGCTTACTGGCAAGCCGTAGATCGTGATGGCAACAAAGCGACTAAGGCTCAGAAAGTAAAAGTGCATCCATTAATTTCCTTGAGTAAAGATCAAGTCGTGGGTGAGGGTAATGAGGTTGTTGTTAGTATTCACTTAAACGGTGTAGCGCCTGAGTATCCAATATCAGTTCCTTATACGGTTGCAGGTTCCGCGGATAGCAATGATCATGACTTAGTCGATGCGGTAGTGGAGATTACTTCAGGTACATTGGCCCATATTCACTTTAGAACCATAGAGGATGGGGAAGTTGAGGCTGAAGAAGAGGTGTTGATCAGCCTAGATCCAAGTTTGAATTTAGGCAGTAAGAAGCAAACACAAGTGTCGATCACTGAGGCTAACATTGCCCCGAGTGTGACTCTTGAGGTGACTCAAGCGGGTGAACGTCAGTTGATCGTGGCACAAAATGGTGGCGAGGTTCATATTCATGCGCAGATTAGCGATGCCAACATGAACGATACTTTGACATCTGTATGGTCGAGTGGCGCGCTGAACTTGCAGTCCGATGATGCTGGGATGTTCTTCTTGCCGACAGAGGTCTTGCCGGGCATTTATCCTGTAAGCCTGACTGTGACGGATAGCGGTTTACCCGCGCTGTCTACCACAGAGAAAGTTTATATTGTTGTGCGCCCATCTCTGCCGGCTCTGACTGGGACTGATACCGACGGTGATTTGGTCCCTGATAACCAAGAGGGATTTACCGATACAGACCGCGATGGCATTCCAGATTACTTGGATGCAATCAATGAGTGTAACGTGATGCCTGAAGATGAGTTGCAGCCTGTATACTTCTTGGCAGAGGGGCAAGCGGGCGTGTGCTTACGCTTAGGTAATATTGCACTGATGCAAGAGCAAAGTGGTATTCAACTATTACCTAATCTGGTTCCTGAAGACAGTATCGCGGCTAATGTGGGGGGGGTTTTTGACTTCATTGCTACAGGGCTACCGCAACAAGGGCAGAGTTACAGTCTGGTGATACCACAACGTTCGCCAGTTCCTGCCAATGCGGTATATCGTAAGTATCAAGCCCAAAATGGTTGGAAGGATTTTGTGATTGATGCGCGCAATAGTGTCGCCAGTAGTGAAGGCGAACGTGGTTTCTGCCCCCCTCCTGGAGATAATCGTTGGACTTCTGGATTAACTGAAGGCCATTGGTGTGTGCAGTTAACCATAGAAGATGGTGGACCAAACGATGACGATGGCGTCGCTAACCGAACCATTGTCGACCCAAGTGGCGTGTCAGTGATACTCAATGGTAACCATTTACCTGTGGCGAACCCAGATACGGTATCTTTACCTTGGAATCAGAGTCTCGATGTCGATGTGCTCGCCAATGATACGGATAGCGATGGTGATGCCTTGACGGTAACACAAGTCACCAGCGAGTTCGGAACCGTAGTTATCTTGGCTAATCAGCAGTTAAGTTACACGCCAGCAACCGATTTCATCGGTACAGATGTGCTGGTGTATAGCATTACCGATGGTAAAGGTGGTACTGCGAGTAGTGAGTTGACTGTGATTGTTAATGGCAATACGGCACCTACGACAGTGAACGATAGTGCTGCCATAGATGACAGAACGAGCTTGTTACTCGATGTGTTGAGTAATGACAGTGATCCCGATGGCAACGTTTTAACCTTAGTCAGCGCAACCGCGCAGCAAGGAATGGTTTCTGTTGAGTCTAATAAACTACGTTATATCCCTAAAACTGGATTTGATGGAGTAGATACTGTGAGTTATCAGATTAGTGATGGATTGGGCGGCGAAGCAACTGGGCAAGCGTTAATCACAGTTAAGGCATACCAAGATGTGGTGATAGATAACAAGTCGGGTGGAGGCAGTATGTCCTTATGGGCATTAGGTTTGATTCTTACAATGGGTTTAATTCGCCGTAAGGAATTACATAAATTAGTCTTGGGCACTGTGTTGCTCGTAGGCTCCGTTAATCAAGCAAATGCGGCTGATAACTGGTATGTCGAGGGATTTGTCGGGCAAGCTCAGGTTGATAGCAGCAGGCGAGATCTACAGCCACAAGCGGGGGCAGGCTTTGTAACATCGGTTGATGATAAAGATACTGCTTTGGGTGTGAGTATCGGTTATCAATGGACTCCCTATGTTGCCATCGAATTAGGCTATGCCGACTTTGGTAATGGGACTGCGAGGATTGAGGGCGCAAGTCTCACCCCTGAGCAATATCATGAGCAGGTCAAAGCCGTGACGCCAGTTCTGGCCGATGGTGTCATGCTGGGATTACGCTTCACTTTACTCCAACATGAAGCTTGGCGGTTCGAAGTACCCATCGGATTGTTTAGGTGGCAAGCGGATATCAGTAGCACTATGGGCAATAGCCGTTTAACTACAGAGCTTGAGGGTACAGATTGGTATGCGGGCGTGCGTTTTAGCTATCAATTTAGTGATTCATGGTCTGTAGGTTTGGGATATCAATATGTGGATATCGAGCCTAATGATTTCCTCTGTTACCAGCTCAATCTACGATATCAATTTTAAGCGTTAGCATATCAAAAGGGGCATTCGCCCCTTTTTACTATCCAATAAAACATCGTATTTGAGAATATTTTGAAGGTGTTCACTTAAGGCTGGGCTGGGTTTGTGATGCATATCGCAAAGGATTTGTGGCTTACCATTAGGAGCATGTAATAAATTCAGGTTGTAGATTAAAGACAGGATAGTAAGATTGTCACTTACCTTATTTAATTTATCGCTTTTTTATCCAGAGGCAGTTATGTCGCAACGGCAGAATAAGCCGGAAATATTGCATACCGAAGTTGTCGCGAGAAGCCGATTATTTCAAATTGAGCAAGTGCATCTTAAGTTCTCCAATGGTGTAGAGCGCCAATATGAGCGCATGAAAGGCGGTAGTCGTGGCGCTGTGATGATAGTGCCTATTCATCAAGGGAAAATGCTACTGGCACGCGAATATGCTGCAGGAACTGATAATTACGAACTCGGTTTCCCAAAAGGTTTGATCGATCCCGGTGAGACAGCAATAGAAGCTGCTAATCGTGAATTACAGGAAGAAATTGGCTTTGGATCGAATAAGCTCACCTTACTGAAAGAACTCAGCCTAGCTCCGGGTTATTTCTCTAGTAAGATGCAAATTTTTCTTGCAGAAGATCTGTATGAGAGTCGCCTTGAAGGTGATGAGCCTGAGCCAATTGATGTGGTGCCTTGGGCGCTCGCCGATTGGGAAGCCTTGCTCGATGATGTCGATTTTTCTGAATCCCGTAGTGTGAGCGCGTTGTTTTTGGCGCAAAAATATTTATACCCAAACAACCTGAAGATGCAGGATTCAGCGGGAGTTTAACGCACTTTAGGCAAGGCGGTTATTTGCAGACCTAGCGGGCTAAGTTAAAAATAACCAACACAGCATAAAGTGCGTTAAAACCCGCCGGGACGGAGCGCCTAGGGCACTCCACTTCGGCGTTGCATCAATTTAAAAGGTGGCCGACATTCTGTCATTGATGCGCCTTGAATTGAAGCACCCTAGGCGCTCTGAAACTCGTATCTTCAGGTAGCTTGGGTATATAACTTAAATAATCTTTTTCCTTTTAAGCGTTCAGAGTTTGCACGCTTGCAAAACATTCGCTCAGCAGGCGATTGGAGTTGTTATGAAGCCAGAAGAGTTGATCGACGAAGTTATTGCGATTGCGACCGATGCAGGGATAACTATCCGTGACATTTATCTCAAAGGTAATTTTGAGCGAGAAATGAAGTCTGACAATACCCCTGTCACTTCCGCAGATTTAGCGGCGAACAAGATCATTTGTGACCGATTAACCGCCTTAACGCCTGATATTCCAGTGTTATCTGAAGAAGCCGCTGACATTCCGTTGAGTGTGCGTGAATCTTGGAAGCGCTATTGGTTGGTGGATCCGCTCGATGGTACGGGGGAGTTTATCGCAGGCAGTGGTGATTTTTCAGTCATTATCGCGCTGGTGGAACACAATCGTCCTGTGATGGGCGTGGTTTATGTGCCTATGACGCAAGTGTGTTATTACGCTATTGCTGGTTTAGGGGCGTACAAACGCACGGATAAACAAGAAGTGCGTATTAGCAGTCGCCAAATTGAGCACCGTGAAAAGGTATCCCTAAGATTGGCCGTAAGTCGCCGTCAGGACCCCCAATCTGTGTTGACCCTATTCAACCATCCCAAACACTGCGAGTTAGTCGTGATGGGTGGCGCAGCGTTAAAGAGTTGTCTTGTCGCCGAAGGTCGTGCTGATTGTTATGTACGAGTCGGACCAACGGGTGAGTGGGACACGGGAGCCGCGCAAATTATCGTCGAGGAAGCGGGTGGACAGTTGATGGATACTGAGCTGCAACCGTTAACCTACAATGAGCGCGAGAGCTTAGAAAACCCTAATTTCATCGTAGTTGGTGCACCCAACTTAGAGTGGGATAAGATTTTAATAGGTGAATGATTTTCAAATGCAGTCTATACGTCCGGTATTAAAGTCAGAGTTATTCGCGGTTTATCAGCTCGAACAGGCCATTTTTGGTGAGCACAGCTATCCTGATTTCTTCTTCCGTCAGGGATTTGATTGTTGGCCAGAGCAATTTTTAGTGGCCGTGGATGCAGATAATCAGCTACAAGGCTATTTGCTCAGTGCCCAGAGTAGCGATCCTAACTGCATGTGGATATTATCTGTCGCAGTGAGTGAAAATGCTCGCGGGAAGGGATTCGGCAAACGTTTGATGCAACAATGTTTAGCCGAGTTGCCCGTGTCAGTTGAGCGGGTGTGTTTAACCGTTGATCCGAGTAACCCTGCCCATGGTTTATATCAGCATTTAGGTTTCATTGATTCAACTTTTGAGGCCGATTATTTTGGCGATGGCGCAGATAGGGTTGTGATGACTTATCGCAGGCCTTAAATCGCGTGCTTATCTTTGAACCAAAGATTATCCTCAAATAAAAATCACCTTTGAATTAAGAATGATTTTTAAATCAAGATAATGGACGGTGTGCTGACTGAGCGCGCCGTTTTTTATGCTCTTTTAGGTGATGTCATCCCACGGATCCAGTTTGGCTTGCTGAGGGAATCTAATTCGAGTGCCTATCTTTATCCATCATCTTCAATAATATCCTTCATTATTTACCCTCTTCTGTACGTAAAACAAACTTATTTTGAACGTTGTTTTTTATTTTAACTACTGTTAGTCTCTTGCTATTCAACAGGGGATGAGACCTATGGCCAGACGAAAAGAACACAGCCATGATGAAATTCGCGCGATGGCAATACAAGCGGCAACTGAGTTACTGATAGATCAAGGTGCCATAGGGCTCAGCTTACGCAAAGTGGCCAGCCAAATTGGTTATGTCCCTAGTACCTTGATCAATATTTTCGGCAGCTACAACTATTTATTACTGGCGGTTTCTGAGTCAACGCTTAGGACTTTGCACGACCGATTGACGGGTGTTCGTGCGGCCGACAGTTTAGGTAAAATTATTGCAATGGCTTGGGAGTATAGTCAATTCGCCCATGAGCAGCGCCAAGCTTTCAAGCTGGTTTTTGAGCTGCAATTACTCGATTCTGAACCCTTGCCTGAATCACAAGGGCAATTGATTGCGGGGTTATTTACTCTGATTGAGCGTGAATTGGCGCAACTATTTCCCGAGGTTACGCCGGTGCAGCATCTCAGTATGAGCCGGGTATTATGGGGGGGGATTCATGGGCTGACCTCTCTGTCACTCGATAATAAGCTCTTCGCTGAGTCGTTATCACTGCGGGATTTACTCGAGAGTCACGTACAAGCTTATTTACAAGGAATGGGTTACCAGAAGGAACTATCATGCTGCTAACAAAACGTTTTTTACCCTATTTTGCGACTCAGTGCTTAGGCGCATTGAATGACAACATCTATAAAAATGTGTTGCTGTTATTAGTGACCTTTAGCCAAGTGAAAGACCTACCCATAAGCGTCGATATGTTTGTGAACTTGGCGGCTGGGGTGTTTATTTTGCCATTTTTCCTCTTTTCGGCCCATGCGGGTGTGGTCGCCGATAATATGGATAAGGCTAAACTCATTCGCCGATTGAAATTACTCGAAGTCATCATCATGTTTAGCGCTGCGATTGCGATTCTGAGCGAGAGCTACATGATGATGTTATTACTGTTATTTTTAACAGGTAGCCAGTCTGCATACTTCGGTCCGGTTAAATATTCCTTGTTGCCCCAAGCGTTGAAAGAGGACGAGTTAGTCACAGGCAACGCTTGGGTTGAAATGGGCACTTTTCTCTCTATTCTGGTGGGCACTTTGAGTGCGGGGATCTTGGTTTCTGATGAAAACGGTACGCTTTGGTCGGCGATTACTGTTGCTGTATTAGCCTTTGCAGGATATTTATCGAGCCGAGCGATTCCTGCATTACCCCCGCAGGGCGTCATCGAAAAAATACGTTTCAGGCCGTTATCGGGCACTTGGCGTAGCATCAAAAAAGCCCGTCAAACGCCTTCAATCTGGATGGCTATCCTCGCTATCAGTTGGTTTTGGTTTTTAGGTGCGACCTATCTGACTCAGTTTCCTAACTTTGCTAAGCTGCATTTGCATTCTGGTGCGACTGTGGTGTCATTATTATTAGGCATGTTTTCCATCGGGATTGCTGTTGGCTCCTTCGTTTGTGAACGTTTCTCCTACGGCCATGTAGAACTCGGTTTACTGCCATTTGGGGTATTGGGGTTAACTATTTTTGGTGTCGATTTGCTTTGGGCTATTCCACCAGCGCCCGTAGATGCTGGTTTTGTCTATGGATTAAAGGCCTTTATTGGCGAGTCGCAACATTATCGGGTGATGCTGGATTTCTTTATGATCGGCGTTAGCGGCGGTTTGTTTATTGTACCTCTGTATGCCTTTATTCAATCGCGTTCGGCTAAGGGTGAATGTGCTCAGGCGATTGCCGCCAATAACATTATGAACTCATTGTTTATGGTGGTTTCGGCACTGTTATCTATGCTGTTGCTGGGCGTTGCAGGTTGGACTATTCCACAGTTATTTCTGCTACTCGCCGTGATGAATGCTGTAGTCGCGCTCTATGTTTATTCACAAGTACCAGAATTTACACAACGATTTATCAGTTACTTACTCAGTCATGTTATGTATCGAGTGACAGTCACAGGCCGAGAGAAAATTCCAAAGGAAGGGGCTGGCATCATAGTCTGTAACCATGTGAGTTATGTGGATGCATTGATTATTATGGGAGCGTCGACACGGCCAATCCGCTTTGTGATGGATAAATCCATCAGCGAAATTCCTCTGTTGAAGTATTTGTTCCGCCATGCAGGTGTGATCCCTATCTGTTCGCCTAAGCAAAGTGAAGAGACCTATAATCGTGCCTTTGAGGCGATTCATGAAGCGCTCGCCAATGACGAGTTGGTATGTATTTTCCCTGAGGGTCGACTCACACCTGATGGTGAACTTGGCGATTTTCGTCCCGGAATTGATAAGATTTTGGCCAGAGATCCAGTGCCAGTCATTCCTATGGCGCTGCACGGATTATGGGGTTCTTACTTTAGCCACAAGGGCGGACATGCTTTGGCTAAAATGCCCAAGCGTTTTTGGTCAAGGGTGTCGGTGGATTTAACGGATGCCGTCGATGGTAAGCTTGCGAATAAGGAATCTTTGAGAGTCCAAGTGGCGAGCCTGCTGGGCAAGTCTTAAATTCGTTAAGGCATGAAATAAAGTGAAGTGATAACCGCGGATCTAATGTTCGCGGTTATCTCATTTATGCGTGGGCAATTTATCGAGTTTGATAACTATCCAACCATTCATGCATCGCTTGATGTGAGCCTTTAAAAAGAACACGTTCGGACTTTTTCTGTAATTGGTATTGATACATAGGATCGTAATACTTGTGCAATAACAGGTTTATCCAGACTAAATGCTGCGAAGTGTCATTCTGGTTAATTTGCTGATCGAGGGCTTGTTGCATCAAATCTTGCAGTTCTTGATGTTGTTTTCCGCCTAGACGTTTGCGAATGCTCACTAAACTCTGTAATAGATATTCACTGAAAGCCGCAAAACCTGCTTCCGGCCCAAGGCGCTCACAGAAGCCGCTATACATTTTATGCACATATTCATAGCGTAAGCGTTCGAGCCTCGCATCATCCGACTCTTCTAGCACTAAAACATTAGCGGCTTGCATGGCATTGTAAAATGTCTGCGGCAGCGCCGAACGCCCAATCAGGAAGCTTTCATCTTCGAGCAGTAAACACGCAGCGCCACTTGTTTGGTGCTGTAGCAAGGCAATAGCGAGTTGATTTTCAAAGTTAATCTGCGTTGGCTGTGGGTCGATATTCTTTCCAAAACTAGAGCCTCTGTGATTAGCTATTCCTTCAAGATCAACCGCTTCTTTACGCTGTAGTAGAAAATCGGTTTTACCGCAGCCCGTCATCCCGCTCAAACTCAATAACGGCTGTTGAGTCGGTGCCGCTTCAATCACGCCAATCAGATATTGGCGCATGGCCTTATAGCCACCCTGAATATAAGGGACTTCGATACCCGCTTCTTTGAGCCATTGCTGAGTGAGTTGCGAGCGCAGGCCGCCGCGAAAGCAATAAAGGTAAGCATTAGGATTGGCTTTAACATAGCTAGCCCAAGCCTCGATTCTCTGTTGCTTGATGGGACCATTCACCAGTGAATGACCTAATGCAATCGCGGTTTGCTGACCAAATTGCTTATAACAAGTACCGACTTTTTCCCTTTCACTATCCAGCATCAAGGGCAAGTTGGTCGAGTTGGGAAACGCGCCCCGAGTGAACTCTATGGGCGCTCGCACATCCATCATCGGATGTTGATTGAGGAAAATTTCCCGATATTGCTCTGCGGCTATAATAGCGCTTGGCATCAGCACAACACCACATTCGCTGCAGTGGTCGGTGTTTCCAGTGACCCAATGCAGATTGGGGCTATGTGGTTCGCATCGAGTAGGGCGATTAATTCCGCTTCAGCTTCTGCCGAGACAGCAACTAACAGACCACCACTGGTTTGCGGATCGCACAGTATCGCTTTTTGATGCTCGCTGAGCTCGGGGAGATGCTCGCCATAACTGTCGTAATTACGGTGAGTTCCGCCAGGAACACAACCTAAGGCCAAATAATCTAAGGCGCGTGGTAACAATGGCACTGCATCAAATTTAAGCTTCGCAGTGAGGTTGGCGCCTTGGCACATTTCGAGTAAGTGTCCCGCCAGTCCAAAACCTGTGACATCGGTCAGGGCATTTACACCGCTAATTTTTGCAATGGTCGCGCCTATAGTATTGAGTTGGCACATGGCATTTACCGCAATGAGACTATCTTCATCGCGGAGTTTTTTCTGTTTTTGCGCTGTGGTTAAAATACCAATGCCGATAGGTTTAGTGAGATATAAACGATCGCCGGCTTTAGCGGTATCATTCTGTTTTAAATCACTTAAGGCAATTTGCCCGGTAACCGCGAGACCAAAAATAGGTTCGGGTGCGTCTATGCTATGACCACCGGCTAGCATGATCCCCGCTTCCATGCAGGCTTGTCTGCCGCCATCGACCACTTGCTGTGCGATTTCTGCGGGTAGTTTATTGATTGGCCAACCTAAAATTGCAATCGCCATAATAGGCGTGCCGCCCATGGCATAAATATCGCTGATCGCATTGGTCGCTGCGATACGACCGAAGGTGAATGGATCGTCAACAATTGGCATAAAAAAATCGGTAGTGCTAATGATGCCTATGTCATCATTGAGTTTGTACACTGCAGCATCGTCGCGGCTCTGATTACCAACCAGCAGATTTGGATCGGTAAATACAGGTAATTGCGAGGCTAAGATAGTGCTGAGCACTTTAGGGGATATTTTGCAGCCACAACCTGCGCCATGACTATATTCTGTTAGCTTGATTGATTCTGGGAGTGTAACTGGGGAATCTGACATGATCTCAACAGCCTATTTAAGTGATTAAGGCATCATCATAATCAGATACGGCCACCATGCAAGGTGGCCGTATGACTTTCGGGCAGAATTGTGGTTTAGCTATAAGTTGCGGTCAGGCTGCGCCAATGTTTTTGCTGGACTAAGAAACGCGCCTTTAGCTCTTCAACTTGTTGCAATAGTTGCTGATCGACAAGTTGCTTACGCTTGGCCTCAAGCAAGGTTTTCTGTGCTTGATAGTAATCCATTAAGTGCAGCTTTAATAACTCATACTCTGCTTGGATTTTTTCAATAATTTCATCGGCATTAGGCAGGTTATTAACTTTCCGTTTGGTACGTAATAACTGCATCTGTAAGCGTGCGCTCTCGATACGTTCCTGTGGACTCGTACGCAAATCCTTAGCTAATCCCAACCAAGATAATGACTTAATCAACCATTTGGTCGGATCGTAGTGCCACCATCGAATGCCATTACGATAGTCATTTTCGAAAATATGATGGAAATTATGATAACCCTCACCGTAGGTCAACATGGCCAAGAAGCCATTATCGCGGGCGGTATTCTTATCGGTATAAGGCTGACTGCCCCACACGTGGGCTAAAGAGTTGATAAAGAAAGTGCAGTGATGCACCACCACTAAACGCAGTAACCCCGCCATCAATAACATAGACAGCACGTCACCATTGAGCCAACCAAGCAGTGCAGGCAGTCCAATGTTCATCAGCAACACGAGTGCGAGGTAATGTTTGTGTTGCCACATGACAATGTGGTCATTTTGCAGATCACGCACATTTTGATAATCGTGATAGCGTTGCGACTGATACTCACGCAGCATCCAACCGATATGGCTGTACCAGAATCCCATTTTGGCTGAGTACGGGTCCTTGTCGTTATCATCTACGTGTTTGTGGTGAACTCTGTGATCAGATGCCCAGTGCAATGCACTGTTTTGTAATGCTAAAGCACCACCAAGGGCATATATAAAACGCACCGCCGGATGGGCTTTATAGGCCTTGTGTGACCAGAGTCTGTGATAACCTGCGGTGATTGACAGGCCACTGGCAAAGGCTAAAACAATAAAAGCGATCCATTCACTGGCACCATAGCCATGAACAATACCGCGCCATGGAACTAAAATTACCGCACTGAGAAAAGTGATGGCAAACAGACTGACATTAAGCCAGATGATAGGGGGTTTTTTCATTATAGGTTTCCAAAATTCGCTTTTGAGCGTACATCTGTAAGCTAATTTAGCTTAGCTATATTGTTTGGTCAAGGACGATGGGGCTGTGTTTAATGCCTAAAAGCGGTATTATCGCGTTATTACATTCAGTTAGCGGATTTAAGAATGGGTATTCGAGCACAGCAAAAAGAGAAAACTCGTCGAGCTTTAGTCGATGCGGCCTTTAATCAGCTAAGTGCTGAGCGCAGTTTCTCAAGTCTGAGTTTACGAGAGGTTGCTCGGGAAGCTAATATCGCGCCGACATCTTTTTATCGCCATTTTAAAGATATGAACGAACTCGGTCTTACTATGGTGGACGAGGGCGGGTTAACCCTAAGGCAGATGATGCGTAAAGGCCGTCAGCGAGCTGAAGTGGGTGGCAGTGTGATCCGTATTTCCGTTGATACCTTTATGGAAGTGCTTGATTCGAATCCAAACGTATTCCGTATTTTGTTGCATGAACGCTCTGGAACCTCGGCAGCATTCCGTGCGGCAGTTGCCCGCGAAATTGAACATTTTATTTCTGAATTGGCTCATTATACCGAAGCTAAAGCGGGTCGAACCCCCTTGCTAGCCCGTGCACAGGCTGAAGCGTTAGTGACACTGGTGTTTAATGCTGGCGCTTCCGCATTAGATATGAAACGGGCTGACCGCAAAATTCTTGCCGATCAATTAGTCATGCAATTGCGCATGGTCGCCAAAGGCGCCGAGGCTTTGCAGCATAAGGTTGAACACCGCTAATCTGAGTGAGATGCAGATTTACTAAAATAATGGAGCCTAAGGCTCCATTATTTTTAGCGAATTTACGTTGAAGTGTTCTGCAGTCGAGCTCAGTTTATCTGAAGTGATTAACGACGCTCGAGTAGTACACCCGTTTCCATGTGATCTGTATAAGGGAACTGATCAAACAAGGCAAAGCGGGTCACCTTATGGGTTTCGTTCAGTTGTTGCAGGTTATCTTTTAAGGTTTCTGGGTTGCAGGATATATACAAAATCCGCTCATAACCTTGGACTAACGCCAGCGTATCAGGATCAATCCCCGCGCGTGGTGGGTCAACAAAAATGGTGTTGCAAACATAGCTGTCAAGATCGATACCTTCTAAACGTCTAAAGCTGCGTTTCTTCGCCATGGCATCGCTAAAGTCTTCGGCTGACATACGAATAATCTGCAGATTATCAATACCATTCACTTCGATATTGTATTGCGCCGCATCGACTGAAGGCTTAGCGAGTTCGGTGGCCAATACGCGATTAAAGTTTTGCGCTAGTGCGATAGAGAAGTTGCCATTACCACAGTAGAGCTCGAGTAAATCCCCCTTACTGTTTTGAGTCGCATCGATAGCCCACTCCAGCATTTTTACGGAAACTTTGGCATTGGGTTGAGTAAAGCTGTTTTCGATTTGCTTATATAAGAAGGTTTTATCATTTACTTGTAATGACTCGACCACAAAGTCTTTATCTAAATCGATTTTTTGCTTACGGGCACGGCCGATGATATTGACGTTAAACTGGCTACTTAACTTGGCTTTCAGTGCAGTCGCATCGGCGCGCCATAGGTCATCAAGCTGCCTGTGATAAAGCAAAGACACTAAAATCTCGCCGCTTAAAGTCGACAAAAAATCCACTTGGAACAATTTGTGCCTTAGACTCGGATTCGGTTTCAGCTCGGCGATTAAGGCCGACATCATTTGATTGATGAGTACGCTAGCTGGTAAGTATTGATCGCAACGTACTTTCTCATTCAATACTTTATCGAACATGTAATAGTATAAGTCGTCACCATCATGCCACATGCGGAATTCGGCGCGCATACGGTAGTTAGCTGGCTCTGAGGCAAAAACTTCAACACTCGGTGTTTCAAATTGGGCAAAGGCTTGTTCTAGCTTGATACGCTTGTGTTCTAACTGCGCATCATAAGTCTGAGGGTCCATTGCTGCTAAGTTCATTGTTTGATTCACCGTTGCTGTAAATTGGGGCGCAAATATTATACTAGGTGACACGAATGTCCAGTATCTTGCTTTTGCGGTTTTCGCAAAGCTATGGGAAAATCCGCGCACTTGAATGTGGTTCTATGGTATTTGGCTGGATTCCGTCGGTAAAGCAGCCATCGAATCGTTAATGCGTTCAATCTGTATAGTTTATTTATATATCCGAAACTGGAGATTCGCTTGTCGCGACCTATATTAGTGTTTGATTCTGGGATTGGTGGTCTATCTGTACTGGCTGAAATCCGCAAGAGTTTGCCCCATAGCGACTATTGCTATCTTTTCGACAACGCTAGGTTGCCCTATGGTGAGCTGGAAGAGCAGGTATTAATTTCTGGCTGTGTCGAATTAGTATGCGATCTAGTGGCTCGTACCAATGCAATGATAGTGGTCGTTGCCTGCAATACTGCAAGTACTGTTGTGTTACCGGCATTACGTGCACATCTTACAGTCCCTGTCGTAGGTGTTGTCCCCGCCATTAAACCCGCCGCTCTAATGTCTAAGAGTAAACGTATTGGACTCTTGGCTACACCAGGCACAGTTAAGCGTCATTATACCCATGAACTCATCAGCCAATTTGCTGATGATTGCCATGTCGAACTCTTTGGGTGTTCTGAATTAGTGATGATGGCAGAACAAAAAGTGGCGACTGGAATGTTGGATATGCATAGATTGGCACAATTACTGGCACCAGTCGTTGCCGCACAATTGGATGTTCTGGTACTAGGTTGCACTCATTTCCCTATGATCAAAGCTGAATTACAACAAGTGCTCGGTGCTGGCGTAAAACTAATGGATTCTGGCGCTGCTATTGCAAAGCGAGTTGTTACTCTTTTAACGCAACAGAATCTTATTGTGGAAGAGCACAGAGTAACAGATGAGAGAGCAGCAGTAAGGGGGTCAGTGATGCAAGCTTTCTATACTAAGGTGGGAATCAGCGAAGGGTTAACAACAACATTAATTGATTGTGGCTTTTCAACTATCGAACGAATCACCACAACCAACTAAATTACAAAATAAAGCAAAACAGTTTAAGCGATAATGCTACTCGTCTGTCCCTGTACGGTCGGCAGCTTCCGAATCTTGTGTTTTTGCTTCTCTTACTTTTAAGGTTCTTTCTTGGAAACTATAGTCATTCAGTTTAACCATGGCTTTCTGAGCGCCTGATTCTGACATCTCCACAAAACCAAAACCTTTACGACGACCCGTCTTACGATCTCTGACTAAACGCACAGAGTTTACTGGACCAAATTCGCCAAATAATACTTTTACTTCACCCTCATGAACACGATAAGGCAGGTTACCTACATATAAGGTCATAGTAGGGCCAACATATTGTTCTTCTGAAGCATGAGATGATGAAGTCTCTGGAACAAATTTAAAAACAAGACTTGCAATGATAGCGCCAGCGACAAAAGCAATAGCTGATAATGGCGTTGCGAACTGAGATAGTGCTACTGCGCCAATAATGGCGACAATCAAGACAATAAGAAATGACTTTTGCATAAGAATGCTCTCTGATGAATGGGAAATTGATAAATAACTGTTAACAGCAAGTATATGGTAATGAATTATTTACTTTTACACTAGACCATTGCTGAAATATTGAGCGTGAATTATCAATTATTAGCTAAAAAACCTTACTTATCTCCGATAAATAGAGCTTATAAGCTAAAAAATGGTCATAACGTTTAAAATATCGACGTGCGATTCAATGATCGATAAAAAGCCCTTGCGGACTTTCTCAATCTCCCTATAATGCGCATCCACTGACACGGCAGACAGCGAAACGTAAGTTAAGCAAAGAAAGCGATGCAGTTCATCGGTTAGCGAGCTAAACGATGAGTGTTGAGAAAGTTGAAAAAACTACTTGACGCACTAACGGGAATGCGTAGAATACGCAGCCCTGACCCGCTGAAAACTCAGTGTGTGGTCAACGCTCTTTAACAATTTATCAAGCAAATCTGTGTGGACACTCACAGGTGTTGAGTTAATCGAAACTGCTTAGCCTTCGGGTTGGCAGTCAAAAATTTAAATCAATGTTTTCAAGTCATTCTCCTCAACGAGAAGCGTGATTGAGTGTTCATAGTAATATGTACATACAGTAATGTATGAATTGAAATGCGATGCTTCTTAGTAAGTAAAGCGAATCAAAACAGTAGAATTCATTGAGCCGTTTGACGTCAGTCAAACAACAAAACTTTAATTGAAGAGTTTGATCATGGCTCAGATTGAACGCTGGCGGCAGGCCTAACACATGCAAGTCGAGCGGCAGCACAAGGGAGTTTACTTCTGAGGTGGCGAGCGGCGGACGGGTGAGTAATGCCTAGGGATCTGCCCAGTCGAGGGGGATAACAGTTGGAAACGACTGCTAATACCGCATACGCCCTACGGGGGAAAGGAGGGGAC